>JADFOC010000241.1 GCA_022563075.1 Pseudomonadota bacterium | reverse complement strand
TTGAGCAATCACCATGGGGTCATTGTGCGTCTGCATGATGATGGCAGCGTGCCCAATGACAACCCTTTCGTCGGTCGCGACGATGCGCTTCCAGAAATCTGGAGTTATGGCCACCGTAACCCCCAGGGCTTAGCGATACACCCGGAAACCGGTGATCTATGGATGACAGAGCACGGCCCTCAGGGTGGAGACGAGCTTAACCGGGTCCAGCCCGGGCTCAATTATGGCTGGCCCGTTGTAGGTTTCGGCGTGAACTATGTGTCAAGCACACCGATCCATTCCCGCCAGAGTCTGACCGGCATGGAACGACCGGCCCACTTCTGGGTACCTTCAATTGCCACTTCTGGCCTTATGGTCTACACGGGTGACAAGTTCCCCATGTGGCACGGTAGCATCTTTGCCGGTGCCTTGGCCGGCGAGCAGCTTGCGCGACTTCACATGAGCGACGATTACCGGGAAGTGATAGTGGAAGAAACGCTGGCCTATGGCATGGGCCGCATTCGCGACGTACGTCAGGGGCCGGACGGCTATATCTATATAGCCATTTCTGACAGGGCTGGCGATCCGACTGAAATTGTTCGGCTGGAGCCGATAGATTGATCTGAATCCTAACGGATTTCCCTGAACTTTATCTTGGTCGGCATTTGGTGTCAGATGAAAATTAAGGGCATTTAAGAATACAAGTTATTACGTTGTAGAAAGATGCAAAGCTGGTATTGGCATTTCTTGACGAGTTTTTCGTTGATTTGAGTGACTTAGAACACGTAACTTTATTTAGGCTTAATCCAGCGATAGCGATGCGACACCCGAAAGTACCTTGGCAACAAGCTGAGGTTCACTGTTGGTATTGGATTTCTCAAGCAGACGTTTTGGATGAGCACGAACACTGTGGAAGCTGTTGATAGAAGTTGTCGCAATTTGATCAGGGAAAGGAATATTGAAATGGTGCCCAGGGGCGGAATCGAACCACCGACACGAGGATTTTCAGTCCTCTGCTCTACCGACTGAGCTACCTGGGCGTATAGAACTACTGCGTTTGCTTATACTTGGTTAAGTCCCAAATTTCTTTCAGTCACTTACTAGAGTAAGTCCCTTCTTTGAATTTGGCATCTGCCCCATCTAAGCTGCCCTCGTGACGTTCTAATTCCGTGATGGATTTTGAGCAAACGCCAGATTGCGCGAGCCGCGTATTAAACCCTCAAGCCCTTTAATAGTCAAGATTTGCAGGCTCATTTACCCTCTTCCGGGACATATCCTTCGGCCTGATCAAATTCTTCATTATTCAAAAACTTATCCATTTCACTCTGCAGGTATTTCCTGTCATCCGCAGACGCTAAATTCAGATGTTTCTCATTAATCAGCATAGTTTGCTGACCCAGCCACTCACTCCACGCTTGTTGCGAGACAGTCTCAAAAAGTTCCTGACCCTTGGGGCCAGGGTAGGGTGGTACGGCGAGGCCGGGCAGTTCTTTGTCGTATTTCTTACAATGTACCATTCGTGACATGTGGCTTCCTCTATCTATACTACTGTGGTTTCTTAATCGACCCACGGCTTGCGAATTGATCCTGCGGGTGGCGACTCAGTTCGGTTAGGAGTTTCTTGACCGGGGCTGCCAGCCCGACTTCCAGTGAATGATCTAATGGATACCATAGCCAGCTGGCGGAATCCATTACGGCGTTCGCTTGGTTGGCGATGTACCCGTGCACCGGCGTGATATCCAGGTGGAAGTGACTGAAAGTGTGGCGGATTTTATCGAGTTCTTTCAGCTTTTTTCCCTTAATAGCCAGGTGCTTTGAACCAGGTGCCTCGGTGCTATTCGCGCCTTCGGGTAGCGACCAGAGTGATCCCCATATCCCGCTCGGTGGACGTTTCTCCAATAACACTTCACCGGCTTCGTTTTGCAGGATGAACATGGTGACGGATTTGACTGGCAAGGTTTTCCTGGGTTTCTTGCCTGGAATTTCTGCGATTAAATTGTGTTGCAATGCTTTGCACTCTGCCATAACCGGACAGTCAGAACATGCAGGCTTGGTGCGAGTGCACACCAACGATCCCAGGTCCATCATCGCCTGGGTATAATCGGACACGCGTTGTTTGGGAGTCAGTGCTTCGGCGATGTCCCAGAGTTGGTTTTTTAGCTTGGTCTGTTCGGGCCATCCCTGAATCGCAAAGACGCGAGTCAACACCCGTTTCACATTACCATCCAGAATAGGCGCTCTGATATTCATCGACAAGGCCACGATGGCACCGGCGGTGGATTTTCCGATACCGGGTAAGTTCTCCAATTCTTCGACGCTGTTGGGGAATCGACCTTTGTGTTGCGACACTACCAACTTCGATGCCTGGTGCAGGTTCCTGGCCCTGGCGTAATAACCAAGGCCGGTCCAAAGATGCAGCACCTGATCGATGTCTGCCTTAGCCAAGTCTTCAATGGTGGGGAAGCGCTGGATGAAACGCAGGTAGTAGGCGATGACGGTGCTGACCTGGGTCTGTTGCAGCATGATCTCGGACAGCCATACTCGGTAAGGCGTTGAATCTTGTTGCCAAGGGAGCTGATGCCGACCATGTTGATCAAACCAGTCCAGTATTTTATCGGCGAACGAGTTCACTGTTGCATTCAATTGAAGATGTTACGCAGTAAGTCACGGGCGGTGTCCTGTAGCTCTTGGGGCACCTTATTGATGATGGCGTCATTCAAACGATCTTTGATGGCATTGCTGCCTATCTGGGTGAAGATCTGCCGCACCTGGGTGAAATCCGGGCGGCAATATTGAGTGACCGCGTCGTCGAACGCGGCGCTACACTGCACCGGCCAAGACACATCGTGATAGAGCTGATTGATTTGAATGGTTTGAGCAAAGGGTTCGCCTAGCACGGTGAACCATAATTCATAGTTAAAGGATTCTGCGCCGAGATCGATGCCGCCAGTGCCGCTGATATCGAAATTATCCATACGCAGTTTCACTTGCTGGTTATCGGTGATACCGTCTTCTAGCAGGATGTATCCGGCCACTTCACTGAACTGAATCACGTCAGGCCATTGCTGAATGGCGCCGCCGGTAGGGCTGAGGGCGGCGATGGCGGTGAACACTTGTTTGATGACACCGATATCCACGGAGTTTTCGGTAATGGCAAAGGTGGTGGAGCCGCTTATGGAATCGGTGAGTGCATTCACGGTGGCACCACTGGCGTGGTAATCCACTTCCATATCCAGCTTACCGGTGACTGAGTTCAACCGTGAAATCAATGGCAGCAGCTCGACGATGTTGAGCTGGTTTAGCTTGAGTTGAGTGGTAAGTAACGCCTGGTCAGAGCGAGCATCCAATCGGATATTTCCCTGGATGGTTCCTGCGAAGGCAGTGACGGGTTGCAGCTCGATGTCGAGCACGCCGTCTTCGATGTTGGTAAAGATATTGATGTCGCGGAACAACAGGTCATCGACCGTGAGTGATTCGATAGAAATAGACCCGAGTATATTGAAGGAGTTCAGTAGTTCGATGGGGAGTTCGGTGTCTTCTGGTGGCGTTGGTGGTGTCGTGTCGGCGGTGGCAGGTGCCTGGTCTTCGGTGACAGCTTCTTCATGTTCCGCTATTTCCTCGGTGGACGCTGACATAAATGGAGTGATGTCCCAGTCGTTGCCAATGATGTCATAACTGATGTTAGTGGGTATGAATTCGGTTGCATAACGGATGTTGCCGTCTGCCTCTAATTCCATAGTACCCAGTGTCGCTGAAAAGTTTGGCACAGATAGTCCATTTTCATCTCCGCTAAAGTTGAATTCGATGGCCAGCTGTGGTGGTTCGACGCCGGCGCTGGCTGCGGTGAATTCGTCATCGGTTTCAACCAGACCCAGTGTTTGCAACAGACCCATGACATCGAAATTATTAGATTGAAACCTGCCATTGAAATTCAATTCGTCGTTTAAATTCGTTATCGCGACCTGGCCCTGCAGCAGCATTGGCGTGAGATTAAAGTAGAGGTCGCTGAGATTGATGTTGCCTTGGTTGAGATTGACGGTGATGCTACTGCGCAGTCCCATGCTCATGGGTTTGCTCATGCCGTTATTGTTGAAATCAAAATTTAGATCCAGCGCGAAGGGTCTTCCTTCACTATTGGCGTTGCTGCTTTCCAGATTGAGATTGTTAATGCCGTAACGCACAGCTTTAGCAACATCTTGAATGTCGATGCTGGCGTTGGCGATGCTGATGCGTTCGAAAGACACGATGACAGCATCATCGGTGGGAACTATACCAGGAGCGGCGGCGTTGGAATTTGCAGTGGAGTTAACGATGGTGTCGGTAACGCGGGCAACATCATCGACTGGTTTAGGATCGATGTCCCAAATATTTTGACCCTGCGCGTCGGTGTACCAGTTGATGTGAAAATCGTCGGCGCGAAATTCCTGAATGAGTAATTGGCCCTGCAGTAACAGAGCGGCATCGAGTCGCAGGGAAATAGCCGAAGTGGAGGCCAGTTCCTGTGGAATACCGGGGTTCCTTAAGCGCACATCATTCAATGTCAAGCCCATCGATGGGAAGAAATTAATGTCCAGATCTCCAGCGATGATCAGCTCGTAACCGGTGCTGACCCGCACGAATTCTTCCAGTGCCGACTTGAATTGGCTGGTGGGGACGAAGTAGATTACTCCCACTACTAAGGACACCAGCAGCACGGAAAAGGCGAGCATTACTATTAGGATCTTCTTTAACATGCTGTGTTTTTCTGGTCTTACCGGGTTGGCAGGTGCAGCCTCTGTTTTTGGCTGGGCGGCAAGGTCAATAGTGAAAGCTGGTTAGTGTACCGGAAGCAGGGGCTACATGCACGATGATCAGTGGCTTGGCGGCTAAGTCGGCGATGCCACAAATTGATGCAAAGTGGGTGCCTGGATGAAGGAGAGTGCCCTTTCTTTGCTTCTTTCATTTCGACAGAGCGGGCATT
>JADFOC010000240.1 GCA_022563075.1 Pseudomonadota bacterium | reverse complement strand
GATTTTGTGTATCTGCTTCCCGATAGCGGACGTACAAAGCCCCTGGACTAACTTCGGCTCCCGGCCAGGAATGGATACTCGAAATTTACTCCTGAACTTCTACTCCGGCACATCGCGGTCATTTGAAGAAGTCGTTCAAACACATCCATAGAGAGGATATCGATGCCAGTAGTGACTGTCCGGTTAAATTTCTATTTTGTGTATTGAGTCACGGTCTTTGATTGCAAAATCAAGTACTTAATAAGGAGAGGTCAATATACCAATATTGATATCACAGATTTAAAGATTAAGGCTACGGGTTGACCCAAGTCACCTATTGATATTTCCAAGAACCATGGGCACGTGAAAATGGAAGAAGTGCACGACTATTTAAGAATTGGCTACCTTGGGCTAAGCGCTAATGAAGTAAGGGTATTAACCAGTATATTTGCTCTTTCTCCACAGCTCAAAGAAAGCTACATACTGTCCAGATTCAACAAGCTCGGCAATGCGGACTTAGTGCTGGTCAATGTTGACAATCCAGAAGCCATTAAACAATGGAATGATATAGCACGCAATAATAGTCTTGCGACGCCAATAACGGTCAGTGCAAAAGAAATAGCTATTGATGGCGTCGCCCATTTAAAGCTGCCCATCCGCTTACAACAATTAGTAGACGCGTTAGAAGACGCCATCAATGAAAACACCTTATTCAAGAATCCAGACAGCGGCTCAAATGATGTGAGGAATCTCCAGTTGCTGATCGTAGCGGACAGTTAAGTATTGGCTAGTTAATTACCAAATCCAATTTGGTGCTGAAGGTTGGAGTTCTATTGGTTGTCAGTTAACGAACTTGGTATTGGTTTGTACTAAGAATTCATGCAATAATTTTACTAGGGCGATATATGGCTAAATTATTGGTACCTGTGACAGTTGGTCCTGAAGATCAAACCAAAACTGCACTTTCATTTCTTGTTGCAAAAACCGCTTTGCTCGAAGGGTTGCGCAAAGCAGGGCTTCGGGCGTAGTCACCTACGATTCGACGGTTTCTTACTAGTCCTCACACCGTTAATTTTTCCATGGTGGTTCTTGAGGCCTTTGGAGTTCAAAGGTCGGCTCAGGGCACATTCCTGCCGATGATCGATGATTTTTGAACGACTGCTTTCCCAATAGCAGCCGTTTAAATCCTGGTCTACAAAGACGACTCACGCAAATAGAAGACACTAAATTTGCATCTATGAAAGCAATCAGGCATAGCTTCTACAAGTTACGAAGGTTACCATCGAATCGAATTAACGCGGAATGGACTTACACCAGATAATACTGGAGGCAATATATGTCTAAGCCAATTTGCGCGATTGTCGGCGCTGGCGAAGGCCTTGGTCGATCTTTAGCCGCGAAGTTTGCCGGCGAAGGTTTTGATATCGGCTTGATTTCACGCTCTGAAGAAGGCAGTCGTGCCGCAATCGACGCAGCCGTTACAGCTCGCACCAACACCAAAACCCGGCATTTTCCCGCTGATGCAACGCAACCGTCATCTATCGAGCAGGCGATGGGCAGCCTGGTCGATGTCTTTGGCGATGTCGACGTACTCATCTACAACGTGTGTGACGGATTCCCGTGCTGCGAACCGCTCGATATGGATTACGACGAGATGGAAAGAGTTTTTCGCCTGGAAGTCGTTGGTGCGTTCGCGGCAACGAAATCGGTTTTGCCCGCGATGCGGCAAAGAGGATCGGGGAGCATACTCTTTTCCAGCGCCACCGCGGCCCTGCGCGGATCGGCAAGCTACCCGTTGTATGCCATCGGCAAATTCGGGCTGCGCGCACTATCGCAAAGCCTGGCGAAGGCCTATGCCAAAGACGGTGTACATATCGTCCATATACGCCTCGATTGCGATCTGGACGTCCCCAGAATGCGCGAGCTTTACGGTGACCGGTACGACCCCGACATCCTGGCCGATCCGGATGCAGTGGCGGAGTCCTATTGGCTGGTTCACTGCCAGCCACGATTGGCCTGGAGCAATGAAGTCGAACTGCGGCCGTACATGGAAAACTGGACCTGTTGACTGCAGACAGCCTTTTCACGGTAGAATGACTCTGTGCCCAAGAAACGAGCGAAATAAATGAAGAATCAAGCCAACTGTCTGTGCGGAAGCGTGCAATGGGAAATCACGGCAGAACCGTTTCACGCCTTCAATTGCCACTGCAAGATGTGCCGTAAGGCCCATGGTTCGGCGTTTGGCACCTACTGGTTCGTCAAGCCGGAGCAATTCAACTGGCTTAGCGACACCGGTACCATTGTGCACTATCGCTCGTCGCATTTGCTGACCCGCAGTTTTTGCGGGACCTGTGGCTCGGTAGTGCCTTACCCCAGCGGGCAGAAGGATCACTGGGTGGTACCAGGCGGATGTCACGATGACGGCAAGAAATCGGATTGTCATGTCTTTGCCGCGCATAGCGCACCCTGGTACGACATTACCGGTGATCTCCCCCGGCACGACGACTACCCCGATTACACCGGGATGGAGCGCGTGGAAGAGGAACCGCTCGAACCCGGACCTGAAGGCATCGTGCGTGGCAGCTGTTTGTGTGGAACCGTGAAATACCAGATTAGCGAGCCATTTAAACTGGTTCAGAATTGCCACTGCCATCGATGCCGCAAAGCCCGTGCCGCAGCGTACGCGACCAACGGGTTTACGTCGATGGATGGCGTCAAGTTTGTGCAGGGTGAAGAGTGTCTGGCGTATTACAAAGTGCCCGATGCGAAATATTTCATGCAAGTGTTTTGCAAAACCTGCGGATCGAAGATGCCGCGCCTCGACCCCGACAGAGGAATTGCGGTGATACCGTTCGGCGGTCTGGATGACGATCCCGAAGCCAAACCCGTCAGACATACCTACGTCGACTACATGGCGAAGTGGTACGAAATCACCGACGATTTGCCGGTGTTCAACGAAGAGCCGACAAGCTGATCCGGGTGCAATACGTTAGTTCGTCTTGTATTTCTGTTATGGGTACTGAGTATATATTCAAGATACAGTTTTCAGTGACAGCTTCCAGGTAGCAGTCATTCATCAGATCGAATTGAATGGGTCTGTTCGGCACGAAGCAGAAGTAACTAGGTTGAACTTGAAGGTCGGCTTTCGGTTAGCTGCCGTTCATTTTATAACCGGGAACTAGTGCTTTCGGCCAAGAGCCGACATTGATATATATACTAATTCCTGAGAATATGCTGAGAACATCTGGCTGCATATCACAATATTCGTACCAGCCACATAATAACCTGTTAAACGTCAGGATAAATTGTGCTTGAACTCCAAAATATAGAAGAAAAGAAAAGGCGACTCGACTCTTGCGACACTTCGGTTTTCACAGATGTGAATTCCAGCTTTAGAGATTTTGTAAGGGAGTTAAAAGTAAACTCGTTTCGACATATCGAAAATTTGACTCTTAGCTTTGATCATCCTATTACCGTAATTGCTGGCACAAACAAAATCGGCAAAACGAGTATTCTTTTACTCTTAGCATGCTCGTTTGAAAAATTTTTAAAAGTTGACTCAACCGCACCCAATGGTGAGATAAGAGAGCATGCATGGAAGGACGTGATCTCCTTTACTGCTCATGAGACTGCCAGTAATGATTATAGTTATGAGCTTAAATGGCGTGTAGGGACTTCAAATAGAAAGGGTGAAGGAAAAAGACTCGCATCTAGCAAATCATGGAGTGGTCTAGGGAAAAAAAGTTCCGACACATCCCGAATCAATGCCAAAATTCGTGGTCGAGAGGTTCGACTAGTTGATCTAGAGAGAATTTTGCCCGGCCGAAGTTTCTCTAATGCGCTATTTCGAAAAGCTAATGAATCTACGGCCCAAAGATTAAACGAGGAGATCGAACAAGCATTCGGCTATTTATTCGACATCGATCCAGTCAAGCTATATGAGGTTGGAAGTCACATTAATAAGAGTTGTTTTTTGATTTCTCGTGGTGGCATTGAGGATACTTACTCATCTTTCAATGCAGCATCCGGCGAAGAATCGGCCATATATTTATTGAAGGACCTATTGGAATGCCCACGAAACTCCTTAATTTTGATAGATGAAATTGAAGCAGGCTTTCATCCCTCTATTCAAAGAAAGCTTGCCGACTTAATTCAATACATCTCCTGGAGGGATAAAAAACAATTTATCATCACTACGCATTCCCCTACTTTGCTATCAGCTTTTCCTTCTAATTCCCGGCGTTTTATCGAAAAAAACGCCGGGGGTTACAAGATTATCATCAATATTTCACATCAAGCTGCGCGATCTAAAATGGACTCTATTGGCCATCCTCTGATTCGCTGCTATTGCGAAGATGATCTAGCATCATTCTTAATTAGCAAGGTTTTGGTTAAGGTATCTGAAGAGCACCCTCAATTTCATAGACTAGTAAACATCATAACTTCAGGGCCTATTCATCAAGTCAAAAATGATTACGAGAGACATAAGCGCAATTTCAAGCAATATCGAAATCGAGTTGGATACTGTGCCGTCTTCGATGGTGACCACCACGCGGGTCGCGCCGGCGTCCAACGCGTTTTCTAGGAGTTCTTTGACAACGCTGGCGGGACGTTCCACGACTTCACCTGCCGCGATCTTCTTCACAACAAGCTCGGGCAAAACGCGGATGCAACAAACTTCGTTCATAAGCTCCCGGTCCAAGGATCAATGCCATCGAACTGCGATCGTCGCGCATTCGTTGGCCGTTTGGTTTCCGTCCGAGTATAGTGGCGTCACGGTTAGCAATCAAAGCGATGCCACCATTCGCGCCGTAATCTGGTTACGTTGGAAAATCCTCGATAGCCTGCCGTACGATACGGGCTTGCGAGGTGAGCGATGTCGGAACGCCTGTGAAATGTCCCAAGAGCCCCTGACTTTTCTTGAAACAAGACAGCCGATTTGGCTGGCCGTCGCCGATCGAGAACAGATCGTCACCGGGAGCT
>JADFOC010000239.1 GCA_022563075.1 Pseudomonadota bacterium | reverse complement strand
GGATCAGACCTGGCATTCGACGGCTACTATGCCTATGTGAGCTATTTCTTAACTACTGACAGCCGATCGTACAGTACTGGAGATGCTATTTTCACTACGGTTAAACCTTCCTCTCCACGGGGAGCCTGGGAAATACTGGCACGAATCAGTCACCTGGACTTGAATGACAAAGACATTACCGGCGGGCAGGCAGACATCGTCACTGTTGGCGTAAATTACTATGTGACTGATAACCTGCGCTTGACCGCAAATTATATGATGGCGGACTCAGATCAGGTGGCCGGAAATGACGATCCGAATGCGCTACAGCTGAGAATGCGATTCACTTTTTAGTGAATCACCGCGTAACTGCTTCTGTATACTTGCCCCTGTGCTTGAGGCTCTGCGAAATTGCGAGCCTGGTCCGGCACAGCGACGAGTTGCACAATAGCCTTGCCGCATGATGATATTGCCATCTTACATCCCCGATATTGCCGATCCCCAACTGAGTTGGAAGACATTCTCAGAGCACGCGATCAAGCCTGGCGCCAGATGGCAGCGCTGGTTGCTAGATCCCGGTTCGCTCACCCAGCAACTGATCAAAAAAAGCCGGAATCAATTCAAGGTACAAGTGCTAGCCGAACACTGGAGCACACTCAATTCTACGGCGTTAGCGTCGCACTTCGGACCGGTGTCCAAGCAACATCGATTTTGGTCTCGCAAAGTCGTTCTGCTGGGCCAAGGTCAACCCTGGGTGATGGCACATACGCTGGTGCCGGAACACAGCCTGTTCAGCCCATTGCGGCAAGTACTGGAATTAAAGACCAAGCCGCTGGGGGAATATTTGTTCAGCCACCCTGATTTAGTTCGAGCCGAAATGGAGATTACTCCATTTGCAGAAGATTGCTGGGGTCGGCGCAGCCTCTTTTATCTATTCGGCAAACCGGTGATGGTTGCTGAGTTTTTTCTGCCCCAGTTGGTTCAGGATTAAGAAAAATATTATTGTCTCTATTGATTAAAATTTAAGCACATTGTAGATGTGAATCAGGCGCGGACTACAATATTTTGGGTTCGAGTTTCTTTATTCAAAGCTAAGTGACTTTTTGTAATTTTTTTGTACTATCTATTCGTATTTTTATAATTACCAACTATAATTTATTTAGCTAACCGGGATCATGTTAGTAACTAAAGCAGAGGGATTTTATCGGGTCAGTCTAATAAAAGAATTTTTGATAGCCGTCTACTAATAAAAATCATGCCATCACTTCCTAATAGCTCTGAACCAGTCTTAACTAAAGCATCCAGGGCTTTACACAACGAAGTGTCGCAACAGCAGTAGTGCAGTTCTCTCCCGAGTACCCTACTTATTATTCGACACCAGCATAAGGGCGGGTACAACACGTGATCGATGAAATCGTGCAATCGACATCAGAACAACAAGATACTGAGACTCAATACAGTCATCTCCTCTTAACACCAAAGCAGACCAGAGTACCGCGCAAACAATTGGCATCGGCAATCACCGCAGCGCCAGTCAAGCTAGCCAATAAAACCGGCATCTCCCGCGTTTCTCGAGTTGGCTCAGTCGACGCAACGGTGGATGCGACTCAGCTTTATCTCAAGGAAATTGGATACACACCCCTGCTTAATGCAGAAGAAGAGGTGTATTACGCACGCCGGGCCCTAAACAACCACGAGGCGAGTCGCAAGCGCATGATCGAGAGTAATCTACGATTGGTGGTGAAGATTGCTCGTCGTTATATTAATAGAGGCATGGCGTTACTGGATCTAATCGAAGAGGGAAATCTGGGTCTCATTCATGCCGTGGAAAAATTTGACCCGGAAAAAGGGTTTCGCTTTTCTACCTACGCCACCTGGTGGATACGCCAAAATATCGAGCGCGGTCTGATGAACCAGACTCGTACGATTCGGCTACCGGTTCATGTCGTCAAAGAGTTGAACGTGTACCTTCGGGCAGAACGGGAACTTTCCAGTAAGACATCCAAAGACCCATCGGTTGAAGAAATAGCCGCATTGGTTGAGAAGCCAGTACAGGATGTCAAACGATTAATGTCGCTGAACGAAAGGGTGACTTCCACCGACTCACCGGTGGCTGCAGATTCTGACAAGCCCGTGGTCGACACACTGGTGGATGAAAACATTAAGGATCCTGGTGAATTATTTCAAAGCTCGGAACTTCGGGGCTGTATAAGCGGTTGGCTGCGCGAGTTACCAGACAAACAGCGAGAAGTCCTTTCTCGTCGATTCGGCCTCAATGGTTATGACAGTGATACCCTGGAAAATGTAGGTCAAGAAATTGGATTGACCCGCGAGCGAGTGCGACAAATACAAATTGAAGCATTGAAGCGACTTAAAATTATCATGGGCAGGGAAGGCATAGCGCGAGACGTGTTATGTGAATTCGCCTGATTCATTGCTGACTGTTTAATTCCACGCCAGGGTTGCCATCAATCCTGGCGCTTTATTGTGGGCGCACTCTACAATCTCATTGTCTTGGGAAACTTGAACCCGACCTTCCAGTGCTTTATCCTCTCTGCCCGCCCCCACATGCGGCCTAGGTGGGGGTATTTTCTGTTACAGGATCGCACGCGTGCAATCTACCATCAACAGTGGTGCCCTGGCAGGCAAACTCGTGATCGATCTGTCCCGCGTATTAGGGGGTCCTTACTGTACTCAAATTTTAGGCGATCATGGTGCCGAAATTGTCAAGATCGAGCCTCCCCGCGGCGATGAAACCCGCGACTGGGGTCCACCTTTTCATGCAGGCGATGCCGCCTACTTTATCGGCGTAAATCGCAACAAACGCTCCATCGGTCTGGACCTCACTAAAGACCGGGGCAGGGACGTGTTATTGCGATTGTTGAAAAAAGCCGATGTCCTGGTTGAGAACTTCAAGCCAGGCACGATGGAGAAGTGGGGACTCGGATATGAGGCAGTTCTTCAAGACAAGTACCCAAGCCTGATCCACTGTCGCATCAGCGGATTTGGCAATGATGGTCCCTGGGGTGGTTTTCCCGGTTATGATGCGATCATTCAGGCCATGGCCGGTTGGTTCAGTATAAACGGCGAGGTCGGGAGCAATCCTACTCGTTTGGGACTGGCCATGGTGGATATGGGCACAGGTCTATATTCGGCTATAGCTATCCTAATGGCCATGGCCGAACGAGAAAAATCAGGGCTGGGGCAGTACCTGGACATGACCCTTTATGACTGCGCCGTCTCCCTGATGCATCCGCACATAGTGAATTACAATTTCTCTGGCAATATTCCCGCGGCCACTGGCAATGCTCACCCCAATATCAGCCCCTACGATACCTTTCGCACCAAGACAGTGGATATTTTTATTGGTGCGGGAAATAACCGGGCCTTTGCCAAGCTGTGCAACGAGTTGGGTTGCCCTGAACTGATTGAAGATGAGAGATTTCTGAATAATATCGATCGGGTAAATAATCGGGATGAAATGAAGGGAGAAATAGAGTCCATCCTGATGAAGATTGATGGTAAAGAGATTGCCGATCGCCTCGCCTCGGCCGGGTTGGCGGCCGGTCCGATCCACGATACCGCACAAGTGGTAGATCATCCCCATACCCAGCATCGCCAGATGACGGTGGAACAGGGGTGGTACAAGATGACAGGAATCCCGATCAAGCTATCCCGCACACCGGGTTCTATTCGCCAGTTACCACCCAAATTTGGCGAGCATAGCCATGAGCTACTAACGGAATTTGGTTTTGGTGAGGACGAAATCGCTGATTTGTTGGCCGCTGAAGTAGTACTAAATGAGCGACAGCAATAACCAAACAGTATCTAACGCGCCGCGTTGGTCGCCCTGTACGTAGAATATTCCCCGATAAATCAATCGATTGGACTTCTTTCTAATGATTGCTTGTGTTATACCGATATGGTGTTATAGTTATGTACAACACTACATGAGTAGTAAAGCGAGACAGAGTGGAAATCAACTGGAACAACAAAGAGCCGATCTACCTGCAGCTCAAAGACCGATTGGTGGAGCTGATCATGGATGGCCTGCTGAACGAAGGCGATGCCTTGCCTTCGGTGCGACAGATTTCCAGCGAGCAACGCATTAATCCGATTACTGTTTCGAAAGCGTTTCAAATTTTAGTCGATGAACAAATTGTTGAAAAAAAACGGGGGCTTGGAATGTATGTGGTTACCGGAGCGAAAGACCGACTTGCAAGACAAGAAAGAGCAAAATTTCTTGGCCAGGAATGGCCACAAATTGCAGAGCGAATTAAAAGACTGGGGCTGGAAATTGGCGAACTCCTTAGCAGCACAAAGAATCAATCGAGCTAGGTATTGGCAATGAGTAATATTGTCGAAGCCAGAGCGCTGGAAAAGTGTTACGGCAGATTCAAAGCCCTGGATGGGATTAATTTGAATATCCCCAGCGGCTCTATCAGTGGATTTATCGGGCCGAACGGCGCTGGCAAGACAACTACCATGAAATGTCTTATTGGTCTGTGTGATGTGGACGGAGATCTCACGGTAGTGGGACGAGATCCCAGGGTCGCGCGCCACAAACTGATGGAAGATGTTTGTTTTATTGCCGATGTTGGTATTCTGCCCAAGTGGCTGAAGGTTGCACACGTCATCGATTACGTGGAAGCGGTGCATCCCCGATTCGAGCGCAGCAAGGCCGAAAAACTCTTAAGTACGACTCAAATTCCCGCCAATAAGCGTATTAAGGATTTATCGAAGGGCATGGTGACCCAGTTACATCTCTCCCTGGTCATGGCCATCGATGTCAAATTATTAGTCTTGGACGAACCTACCTTAGGCCTGGACATCATCTATCGAAAAGAATTCTATGACCGACTGCTCAACGACTTTTACGACGGTGGTCGCACGATTATTATCAGCACCCACCAGGTGGAGGAAATCGAGGCCCTGTTGTCGCATCTGATATTTATCAAGAACGGCAAGATCGTCCTCGATGGCTTGATGAC
>JADFOC010000238.1 GCA_022563075.1 Pseudomonadota bacterium | reverse complement strand
GAAGTAAATGACCGGAGTCGAGATGGCAGGATCGAAACACGAAAACAAAACGTTTAGGCGACGAACCGTATGCAAGATGGGCTTGGTTACGGCCATCGCGGTACCCTTGTCGAGCCTGGGACCGCCGGTGTTGGGTCAGTCGCCCAATAGGATGCGACCGCAGCCGGGTGATCAGTTGGTATTTGATGAGGGAAGTAATCGAGGCGAACTGGTACGACCCGAATTGTTGGTATTGGAGCAGAAGCCACTTGCGGCGCTGGCCAGAGATCCAGAGTCCGAAGTATTGCGAGACGGCTCCCGTCTCAATCGGGTGATGATTACCCGCATCGATACGAAAAAAATGACCGCTCGCTTCCAAGACAACGCCGCCGACGGGGTCATCGCCTATTCGGCAATATGCACTCACACCGGCTGCGATGTGATCGACTGGGATGCCGGTCAATTGCGTATGGCCTGTCCCTGCCACGAATCCCAATTCGATATTTACGATGGTGCTAAGGTGGTGGGTGGGCCGGCACCGCGGCCATTGGCAATGCTGCCACTGGCAATTATCGATGGCGTGGTCACCGTGGCGGCGTTATTTCGTGGTCGGGTTGGATTCACCCAACAGTTTTAATTTTTGAAATCGAACAATAACGAGACAGGGGATTAGCCATGTTTAAGAGTATTTGTCGTCATATCACAGTTGGACTAACGCTGATAGCTTCGATCGCATCCTTGGCCCAGTCACTGCCGCCATACAATCCGGTAACCACAGAACGACTACTTAAACCGGAAGAGAGTAACTGGTTAATGTATAGAGGCAGTTACGATTCTCATGGCTATAGCACTCTGGATCAGATTAATACCACCAATGTCGATAATCTGGTGCCGATATGGAGTTTCTCTACCGGTCTTCGAGAGGGACACCAGGCACCTCCAATCGTAAACGACGGCTACATGTATGTGAGTACGCCACAGAATCATGTGCTGGCGATAAACGCCCGTAGCGGTGATTTGATCTGGCGTTATGTGCGATTTCTGCCGGATGATTTGCAACAGTTGCATCCGACTAACCGGGGCGTTGCCCTGTACCAGGATCGTGTGTACCTGGCGACTGTCGATGCCTATCTGGTATCGCTGGATGCATTGACCGGTGAAGTGATCTGGGAGCAAGCGGTGGAAGACTACAACACCGGCTATTACATGACCATGGCACCATTGATTGTCGATGGCACGGTCATGGTAGGCGTATCCGGTGGCGAGTTGGGGATTCGTGGTTTCGTCGCCGCCTATGATGCCATGTCCGGCGAGCGGGTATGGAAAACTTATACTATCCCTGCGCCCGGCGAGCCCGGATCGGAGTCATGGCCCGGCGATACCTGGCAAACCGGTGGCGTACCGGTCTGGTTGACCGGATCTTATGACCCGGAATTGGGCCTGACCTATTGGGGTACCGGCAATGGCGGGCCCTGGATGGGCGATGCACGCCCGGGGGATAATCTCTACTCCAGTTCGGTGATTGCCCTGGATCCGGGGACTGGAGAATTAAAGGCTTACCATCAATACCACTGGAATGACTCCTGGGATTGGGATGAAGTATCCGCACCCTTGTTAATCGACTTCCAGCGTGATGGTCGCACCGTTAACGGCATGATCCATCCTGGTCGTAATGGCTATCTTTGGTTTCTTGAACGGGAAGCCGACCAGATAAAATTTGTCGATGCGAATCCCTATGTCTATCAGGATGTCTTCACCAGCATCGATCCGGTGACGGGTCGTCCCGAATACGACATGAGCAAGAAGCCTGGTACTGGTTTCGAAGCCAGTTTCTGTCCATCATTGTGGGGTGGCAAGGACTGGCCTCCCGCCGCATTCAGCCCCAAGTCCCGCCTGTTGTTCATTCCTGCCAATGACAATGTATGCTCGACCATGGAAGGTGAAGAGATCCAATATCGCCCCGGTCGTCCTTTCATAGGCAGAGCCTCTTCGGCCAATGGTGGCTTTTTTGTGCGACCTGGCACCGATCACATCGGAGAATTGCAGGCCTGGAATGTGGATACCGGCGAGCGCGTCTGGACTACCACGTTTGCGAACCACAACTGGGGACCAGTCTTAGCCACCGCCGGTGATCTGGTGTTCATGGGCGGCACCAATGATCGTTACTTTCGGGCCTTCGATGCCAATACCGGTGAAATTCTCTGGCAGCAACGCACCAATTCGGGCATTACCGGTGTGCCGGTGACCTACGAGCTGGATGGCAGGCAATACGTGGCAGTGCAGTCGGGATGGGGGGTTGATGCGCAACGCGAACAGAATCTACTCAATCTGGTCAGAGGCGAGCAGCATTATGTGCCTCAGGGTGGGGTAATCTGGGTGTTCGCGCTGTCAGATCGCTAGTTCCTTCTATGGTTTAATTCAGCGATGCCGAGGGTATGCAGCTGCAATTGGCCTCGCACGGATATCTCACATAGCGCAAAGCTTAATCGGCCGGCGCACGCAACCATCGCTTGGCGGTTGCCAGGGGCGCGGTGAGGCTGGTCAGAAAATTCTCCAGTTGTCTAAGTTCTACCGGACGTAGTCCCAGTGGCTTGGCTTCATTGTGACTGAGCATGGACAGTGGGGCGTCATTATAATGTTGCAACACCTGTCTCAGCGTATCGATCTGACCGCCATGCATATAGGGTGCGGTAAGTGTCAGATTACGCAGCGTGGGTGTCTTGTGCGCCCCCACCAGATCATTGCTGTCTGCCGCAAAGCGCAACTCGATACAGTCCGATGCCGTCGCATCGCTAAATTCCCCGGTGCAGTTAAACGGATCTTCCCGCGCGAGGCGAATGCCGTCGTATCTGCCCATGGCAGGTAATTGCCCGGGTACCGCTAGCACGCCGGTATTGTGAAATTCACTATTGGTAAACAGTGGTCCATTATGACAACTCACACACTGTGCCTTGCCGATAAAAATACGCAGACCGGCGACTTGAGAGGCGCTTAACGAATCAGGCTGCCTGGTAGCTGGGTTGGCTATCACTGCGGCGGCGTAAGTATCGAACGCGGTTAGTCCGGGAATCAGTTTGCGCTGATAGGCCGCGATCGCCTTACCCAGGTTGGCGAATACCTGAGAAACCGCCCTGCGTGTAGGCGCATCCATCGCCTTCCAGGCAGCTTGCTGGGTCCTGTTACCGAGTGGTGAAGCAGATTCAGGTAGCGTCAACTGTACCGGTAAACTACCGAAGACAGTTTGATAGAGCGCGGCGTATGGCGAATCAGTCTGCATCAGTTTGGTCAGTCGGACCCGATCGGACCCATGTTCAATCTCGGCTTCCAATGGAGCGAGTGCCTGGGCCCATTGGCTGTCTTTGCGCCCGTCCCAATAAAACCATGGGCTGTAAGCTATGCCTACTAGACTGGGTGCGTTGCGCGTACCTAATGCAGCGCCCATCGATAACCGTAATCCGTCGGTAAACATCAATTCCGGCTGGTGGCAGGTGGCACAGGCCACATTGCCGTCGCTACTGAGCCGGGTATCGAAAAACAACCGATAACCCAGCTCCGCTGCCTGCTCCAGGTCGGCCACAGCGTTACTGGGATCGGGCGGAATTAGCGGCAGGTTTGCCAATGACAGCGAGTCGATCAGCTGAATCTCAGCCTCGGTCCATTGTGCAGGATTTGGCAACGGCAAGTAATTCCAGGCAGTGACACCTGACGCTATCAATACTATAGCGATGGTTAGCAGTTTTTTACTCATAGTTGAAAGTCGATGATCGCTCGATCTTCCTCGCCTGCAAGCTTGATCGATACGATGATTTGCCATCTTCCAGGCATATGGAAGCGCACGCCTTCAAGCACGTAGAAACCGCCTTCGAGTTGACTGGTCACCTGCGGCTGAGTCGGCAGTCCATGATTGTGGTCAGGCATACCGCCAGTTACCGAGACCTGTGCATTGGCTACGATTTGTTTACGATCATCTGTTATTCTGATCTGCCAACTGTGGATCTGGTTTATAGCCACGGGTGACAATGTACTGAAAATTTCTATTTGCAAGCCGCCAACGCTGATGGCGCTATAGTCTGAGCTGCGCTCAGCCGCGACTCCGCCAGCAGGCGTAGTAAGGATAATCGCCAGCAATACAATTGACCGAAAGCGCACCATCGACCTCGGTAAGGGAGTAATAAAACCGCGCATTATATCAAAGCTTAACAGAGAGAGGGGGTTACTCGGTTTTTACTGAAGGATCAGAACCGGCCTTAGGGTTTTCTAACAGAGATTCGGATTTATGAAAATAAAATTCTTCCAGTTTTATATCATCCAAGCCGATCTGGTCGAAGGGATTTTCCATGGCATCCTGAACGTTGTACAGAGAGATCAAGATGAATCCATGTACTGAGCTTAACAAGTAGACGATCCATGAATTAGTGCCATCCATGTCGCTGATAAATGTTGGTATAAACACGAAGGGAGAAACATAGATGAACACCAGGCAGTAAGCTTTGAGACTTATCGGCGTGCCGTGCATTTTCAAGCCCATAGTATTTTCAATGCTTTCGTGAACATCCTTAAGGAAGCGGATTATTTTGAGAGTAACGCCATTAGATATTGAATCTCGATTGGCATTCAAGAATTCAAATACTTCATTGAGTTTGTTGCGAACTTTTGCCGAATCGTACTCGTGCCCTTTCAATGCGTCGAAAAAAAGATGTGAAATCAGATGCAGTTTATCAGTCACGATCTCCTTATTCTCATCGGATAATTTACTGTTACTGGCGAAACAATAATAAACAGCATTGAGTGATGATTTGAAAATGCTGAGCAGTTTGATGATTGCATCGCGTCGTTTAAATGTGTCTTCAACCGCCTTGACGATCTTCATCAATTGTGTGACGGTGAAGTTGGTCATCGGTCGGGCCATAGGTCAGACTCCTTTACTCAATCCCTTCTATTGTAGCGTTTAATCCTCAAGGACTACAAGCCCATTGGGGGTATCAATCACGCGTC
>JADFOC010000237.1 GCA_022563075.1 Pseudomonadota bacterium | reverse complement strand
TCCGGCTAGCGGACGTGCACAACAACATCTGTCGAGTTGCCTCCGGTGATAAAGATATCGGCTCAAGAACACTTTTGATTGGCAAATGTTCTAGGGAACTCTGCAACAAGTATATATCGCGAAGTGAAACTAGGAAAGATTAAGAAATTGAGATTGTCCTGGACCGGCTGGTTAGTGTCTAAATCTCAAGCTGACGACTGTTAGCGATTGCCAAATCGATTTTGTCTTCCAGCCCTTTTACCTGCTGTGCAGTGATTTGACGAGTTTCATTGATCAGGCGATTCTTTCTGAGCATATCATGGGTAATATTCAGGGCTGCCATCACCGCGATCTTCTCGATGCCATGGATATTGCCGCGTCCCTTTATTTTACGCATGTTTTCATCCAGATAACGGGCAGACTTCATGAGCGCTTCCTGGTCGGCAGGCGGGCAATTGACCTGATATTCTTTATCGAGAATTTTCACCTGTACGACACTGTTTGGTTCGCTCATGACTTACACCTGTGTTTTGAAGGAGGATGATCTCCGTTAGATTGTCATTGTCGATGGACACCCCAATCCTGCAACAAGGTAGAGGGGTGCCCTCAGCTATGACTGATCCATCGCTTTTAAGCGGACCAGGATGGATTCCAATTTGGATTTGCCTAATTTGTGCTTATCCATCAATTGTTTGCGTTCAGACCGCCAGGAATTTTCGCTGGCTTTCAGCAATTGATTTTCACGCTTCATGTCCGCACAGAGGTCGATTAGATCATCGACTTTATCATTTAGGTCCTGAAATCTGTCTTCACTCATTTTTATTTTTACTTAATTCTCAATAGCCGCAACGAACTATTGGCATTAGTTTAGGATTTACATTAACAATGGTCTCACTATAAAGCGGTGGCGGAAAGGGGTCAATAATGGAATTGGAAAAATTGGGACTTGGCTGTGCAATAAGACCCCTATATGCTTGGGCGCTGAATTTGGCCGGGCATGATTGAGGACAAAATGAGCAGTATCTACCGAGAAATGAAGCTTCGCCGCAAAGAGCTAATGGCCCAGATGGAGCCAAACAGCATCGCGCTGTTGACCGCCGCGCCACCGCGAATGCGCAATAACGATGCCGAATATCTGTATCGTCAAAATAGTGACTTCTATTATTTGACTGGATTTACCGAAACAGATGCACTCCTGGCATTGATACCTGGGCGAAAGCAGGGCGAAGTCGTGCTGTTTTGTCAGGAGAAGGATAAGGCGAAGGAGCTGTGGACGGGCATATTGCTGGGTCCCGATGCCGCCTGCGAGCGACTGGGAATTGACGATGCGTTTCCTATCGGCGACATCGACGATATTCTGCCTGGGTTAATCGAAGGTCGTGAGCGGGTGTATTACTCCATGGGCAAGGATGACCAGTTTGATAATCGCGTGATGGAATGGGTGAAAGTCATACGCAATAAAGCCAAGCTTGGAGCGCATCCACCGGGGGAGTTTCTGGTGCTGGATCATCTATTACATGAGCTACGACTGTTCAAGAGCGCCGGGGAAATCAAGTTGATGCAGCAAGCGGCTAGAATTTCTGCCGAGGGACATAAGCGTGCAATGGCTCATTGTAGACCTGGCATTAGAGAATACGAACTGGAAGCTGAATTACTCTATGCTTTCACTCGCGCCGGAAGTCGCGCACCTGCTTACAGTTCGATCGTGGCAGCCGGAGACAATGCCTGTATCTTGCATTACAACGATAACGATGCAGAAGTAAAAGAAGGGGACCTGGTGCTGATTGATGCAGGATGTGAATTCGGATATTACGCCTCTGATATCACTCGAACTTTTCCCGCAACCGGAATATTTAGTCCAGAACAAAAAGCCATCTACGAGCTTGTATTAAAAGCACAGACCGCGGCCATCGAAGCGGTTGCACCCGGTGTCCCATGGGATGAGCCTCACAATATATCAGTAAAAATCATCACTCAGGGTTTGGTCAAATTAGGTTTACTCAAAGGTCGGCCCAGCCAATTAATAAAGAGTGAAGCCTATAAGAAATTTTATATGCATCGCGTTGGACATTGGATCGGTATGGATGTACACGATGTGGGTGACTACAAAATTGATGATGATTGGCGCCTCTTGGAGCCTGGCATGGTGACTACCATCGAGCCAGGAATTTATATTTCACCTGACAACAGGAAGGTTCCTAAGAAATGGCGAGGTATTGGTGTGCGCATAGAAGACGATGTTTTAGTCACTAAGAAAGGACGCAAAGTTCTTAGTGTTGGCACTCCAAAGACGGTTCAGGAAATCGAATCGTTTATGGCGAAATCCATCCACTAGATCATGCGGATTAACAAACCAGAACAAAGCTACGACCTGGTGGTGGTGGGTGGCGGAATGGTTGGGGCCAGTTTCGCCTGTGCTATCGGCAATCAAGATTTATCGGTGCTGGTGGTTGAAGCGGTAGCGCCTAACAGTGGTTCGCTCTCCCAGCCTAGCTTCGATGCAAGATCGACAGCGCTGTCTTACGGCTCCAGCCGGATATTTGAACGCATGGGATTGTGGCAGCAACTCGCCGAAGTTGTAACGGCGATCAAAGAAATCCATGTGTCAGACAAGGGCCGATTTGGTGCCGCTCAATTAAGCCATAAAGAACATCAAGTGGAAGCGCTTGGCTATGTTATAGAGAACAGAAAACTCGGGATGGTTCTGAATACTACAATGGAGGCCTCAAAGGCCATTCATCTGTTTTGTCCCGCTTCGATTTCATCTATTAATCCTAATCAAGCTGGAATGACGTTGTCAGTTAATGACAAAACAGATAGTCATTCAATTAGTACTTCTTTGGTGGTGCTGGCAGAAGGTGGCAGGTCTCCCGTTTGTGACCAATTAGGCATTACTCGAACTGAAGAACACTATAAGCAACATGCACTGATCGCCAATATCGTTTTTGAGAAGCCACATCACAATATAGCCTATGAAAGATTTACCGATACTGGTCCGCTTGCTGTGTTACCGCTCGAATCTATTGGGCAACAGAATCGGGGGTCATTGGTATGGACATTAAGCGAACAACAGTCCACTGAATTCATGTCGATGGATGACGCCGAATTGTTAGAGAAACTACAAGAACGATTTGGAAATCGACTGGGAAAGCTGCAACAGATTGGCGAAAGGTTTTGTTACCCACTGGTTCTGTCTCTGGCGAAGGAGCAGATCAGGCCAGGATTAGTGTTGCTCGGTAACGTCGCACATACCTTGCATCCAGTCGCGGGCCAAGGTCTAAATCTGGCTTTACGTGATACTGCAGCGCTGGTAGAGATATTACAAAAAGCCCATAGCGATGCGAAACCACTGGGAGACATGAGTGTATTGCAACAGTATCTTAATCGACAAAAATCTGATCAGGATCGAGCCATCAAACTCACCGATTACATGACTCGATTATTTTCCACTAACAGCAACGTCAGTGCCTGGGTCAGGAAGTTTGGGTTACTATCGATAGATCTGTTGCCATCCATCAGGCGTAGTTTCGCCGATCAGGCTATGGGTCTATCGGACCATTAGTAAGCTGAAAAAGAAGTCCTTCCCTGGACCAAAGTGTGCAACTTCGGTTAACGTGAATTCGGCTCAATTTGAAATACTATTCGTTGGCGAACATCGTAAGTGGGTACCGGCCCTCCCTCTTCCATGGCGGCTGAATACTTCCATCTCCTGATAGACTGTAACGCCACTCTTTCAAAGTAGCCTTCCGGTTCTGCGTAGGTCACAACTGGATCTACAACGTTGCCTAGTGCATTTACCGTGAAGGTGATTTCAACGAATCCCTCTATGCCATTTTGTAAGGCGCGCGAGGGGTAAGCGGCGATTGTACGAATCAGTGGTATCAGGATGTTGTTGCTCAATGGAATTGCGGCAGGTGGTATGCTCGGGCCTGGAGGCGGACCCAATTTCGGAGTGGCAATCCCGCCGGAACCGGGATTTGGAATTATTTTAGGGTTTTTAATCGGTGGTGCTTCGATAACTTCTATCAGTTCTGGTTTTTCAAACACGGGAATTAATTCTAATTCGAATTCTGGCACGGTAGCATCGACCAGTTTGATCACGAATTGACGTGGAGCTATATCGTCATCTATAGCGATTAGATATTGCATAAAATAAAAAAGAAGAAAGGTGAAGAAAATACCGGCTGCGACAACAAAATTATATTTGAAAAATTGATGAACTATTGCGGGCAAGATATTTCTCTCTTTCAGCTAATATGAAAATGGTCTGGGCTGAATTTCGAATTCCATGTTTTAGATTCTGCCTAATTCGCGCATAAATTGATCGAATTCCAAAGATTCTTTGGGAAAATATTTTACCGGTATTAGTGTATTTTCCTGAATTGGCGCTTCGATTATTTGAATGGAAAAATTCAGTGCTGCGAACGGAGCCGCAAGCAGCAAGGCGAAGAGCAGGCCAGGAATATTACTGCTGCGATTAATATAGTGTCGGCGTGCATCTTTTTGTAAGATGTGCTGTATGCGCTCTGCCAGAGGCGACATTTTACCAAACATAGCCAGAGCGATAGTGGCTTTATTCTTGTATATTGCCCCTGCCAGCCACATTAAGTTCTCCGCGTAAGAGATAGAACAGCCGGTGTCATCGATTGCCGCATCATCGCAAGCTTTCTCGCTCTCAATTATCAGTTTGTTGTGTGCTAACCACACCAGCGGATTAATCCAATACACACAAATAGCCATCCGTGAAACAATCTGGTGCAGCCAATCCATTCGCTGAATATGCCCAAGCTCATGACCAATAATTTGTTCCAACAATTTGTGATCCCAATTCATCGCGGCCATTGGGAAAATAATCTTGTGTCGAAATACACCCCATGTAAGCGGAGACAATGTATGGGTGCTCATGAATATGTCGATCGGCGAATGAACCCCATTTATTTCTTTTAGTTTTTGTAGTAGTTGCTCGACCTTCTCATTTTTAAATCGTACGGCATGGCGCGATGCGAACATGACCTT
>JADFOC010000236.1 GCA_022563075.1 Pseudomonadota bacterium | reverse complement strand
TACCCAGCGCGGTACGGGTGCCCATGGAAAAAATTGGTGAGCATCACCAATTAATCCCCAGAGACAGGGATATCATTCTCTATTGCAGCTGACCCAACGAGGCATCGAGCGCCCGTGTGGCGCTGCAACTGCGGAGGAAAGGAATCACCCGGGTGTTTCCCCTGGTGGGTGGTATCGAAGCCTGGATGTCAAAAGGCTTTCATGTGCAAAAAAATGAAAGTTTTGAGTTATCACAACAATGAAAGCGATCATCGACTCGCCGATCTGAAGTGACCCGGAATCGGGCATGGGGATATCGCGATGCCCTCCCTATACGCGCCAGTTCAGACCACCGTTGCAAAAAACTTCTGTTTCGGTTGGCGGGTTAAACGCACTCCGTAATGAATAATAACCAGGGATAGCATAGTGAAAGGGACGATTAATATACTCCCTTCGGCGCCGAAGCCTCCACCACTAAGCCAGTCGACGCCTACCGGGCTTTGTGCAATCAGACTAGGTGATTCCCGGCCACTGGAGGCAAAACCAAAAACAGCTGACTGGAAGAAATTCCAGCCCAGGTGCAAGTCCATCGGCAGCCATAACTGGCCGGTTTTCAAATATGCATAAATTAATTGCAGGGTAATCAAGGCGATCAAAACACCGGAAAGAAACGTTGCATCCGGGTTGAAAGAGTGGATGAAGCCAAACACCAGCGAAGTAATAGTAACCGTCCACATCAGGCCGATGCCCGAAATCAGGTTTTGCATGAGGTATCCCCGAAATACCAGCTCTTCCCACCAGACAACGATAGTGAATTTATACAAAACTGCAAATGCAATGGGAAGTGCTGCCAGCTGAAATCCAGCACTAAAATCTGGACTGTCCATCCACCAGGCGAGGCCTTCAAATTCAATTAGGTTTGTCCATAACAAGACAAAGTACATGCCGGCCATTACTAATGCGCTGTTTATGATTCCAAACAGGATATCCAGTAGGGCAAATCTGTCCCATTTTAGACCCAGAGAACTCATTGACTTCTTGTCTAGATATTTTCGTGCCAGAAATACCGAGAGGGTCGCACTGATGAGAAGCAGAGTGAATTGCAGATTGGAACCAGCCCTTAACTCACCTAATACAGCTCTAGTTCCCAGTATTGTGAGTGGAGTGAGCACTAAAAAGGACGGCAAATCCCAGGATGCGCCAACCTGCACGCAACAAACCCGACTCGGGATTAATGAAATTATTCTTCATTTAGATTCCTCGCCACCGGCTAGGGGACTAATCCCAAATTGCAAAGTAGCATTATGAGCTGAGAGATAGGGTAGTCACTGCGGTTGCAAGACTGGCCACTGACCCCGATCGAAAGCTGCGGCGTCGCGCGCGAAATGGCCGGCCCGAATCCCGAATCATCTGCGGCGACCAGGTCGGGGAATTCGAAAGGTTAAGTCTAAAACGATCGAAGCCGTCGCAGACCGCTCGCGGGGTCCGGCAATCCGCCGCGTCCTGTGCCTGCAAGGGTCGCCAGGATTGCGCGCCGAAGGTGGCACCCAGAACCACGACCATCGTTAACAAACGGAATCGTTGCATCGCCTTGTCTCTTCTGAAACCTACAGTTGTTCGACAAGCGCGCTTCGCAGAACGGCGGAAGCCCACGTATGCAGTGTAACCGACCCGCGGATGAGGCGCAAAACAGAGAGAGTGCTTGCGAGCCCGTATCTAGGGACGCCTGCGACTTAGCAACTAATCCCTTTGATCGGTAGCGGATGGTTCCCGCATCCCAAACCGAACGTTCAAAGCTGCACGTCGAACACCGAACCATCCACTCTCGTGATTCCGCTTCGGCCGCTTTTCGAGCCTTGGTCGTCATAAAGAAAAAGATGAATCGCTACGAAAACGTTAGTTTCATTCTTGGACCGTCTCGTGGCGTTTTCTAAAAAAGAAATTTATGTAGGTGTCCAATTTGTTGTCTTTATGTGGGTGTCCAATTTGTTCTCATTTGTTCCTCCTCAATAATTTTATATCCTCAACCTCAACCTCATCTACTTAGACTCTCCGCTTGTTTCACTACTTAGAGCGGCGGTGGATACAGGTAGCGCATTGTTACATTTCGAGTTCGGTAACCTCGGCCATTGGAAAATTTTGGTCGAAATTGCATTGCCTCGATGGCGTCTTTGGCGTTGCGCTTCACGCGAGCTTGGTCGGGCTCAGATTGTTCGACTCGCGGAGATCTAACTCTACCAATGCTATTGATGGTAAACCTGACCTCCACCGCATAGAGCTCCCTGCCCACTGTAGAGGCCAGCTCAGGAATCTCTGGTCGTCGTAAAGCAGGTAGTGATTCATCCCAGGCAATGAAATCGCCGAGGTGTATGACATCGTCAGTATCTTCTGCCTGCGCCCCCACGGTATATCCATAGATGGTTTGTGCGGCCAAAGCCTCGTCTATGGAGAAATAGAAATCCGATTCTGGTAGCACCAGTGGTCTCGCAAAGAAGGCTTCCACTTTCTTCCTGTCGACGCCTGCTTCTTCGAGCTTCTCCATGGCGGCCTGGTAAAGCCTCGGTGCCGTGCGTATGCCCAACAGCATCTGGAAATCAGCTTCATAGACTAGTGCCATCGCTTCGGCTTCCGGGTCATCCATGGATTCGGCAAGCCGGCGAATGCGCTTTACTTGGTTCAATCCTTCTCGCTGACTGTCGAGCCTGGTGATGGCGGACTTGGCCTGAGCCCCCAGCTCATCCTTGGATTCAAACAGGCGGCGCACACGATAGCGTTCCAGCGCGTCCTGATAGAGCCAGGGAATTAATTCCGGGCTGTCTTCACCATACCGCACCTCTGCCAGATCAATCAGTTGCCGCACAAGCTCGGTGGCTCCCTGAAAATGTCTGATACGCAGGCGGGGTTCATCGAGATACATGGCGGTATAATGCCAGGCGACGGTAGCGCTCAAGGCTTTCAGAATCGAAGAGGCGTTTACATCTGGATTCTGTGCGTGCAACCAGTGAAGATGCTCGAAGCTTTCTGTTACTTCCTGCCACCGATTTCGGCGAATATCATTCCTGATCAAATCGGCCAAAGTGTCAGATTGCGCCAGGCTTTGCGGTCCCTCGGCGATGCGGATGAGCTGTAAGCGCCGATTGATGATGCCACCGGCGTCTTCAAAATCGCCCGCCTCGATTGCCAGATCCGTGAGGCTTCGCAAAGGCTCCAAGAGAGTCTGATCGAAGGGCCCGAATTCAAATTCCAGGGAATCGATCTGTTGGTTGAACAAGGCCCGCTGTTCCGACAGTCTTGTGTTGAAAGCTAGCGCGGAATCCTCGATTTCATTATTGCCAGGAGCTGAATCAGCCGCCGTGACATTCTGCGCCTGCAATAAAGCCCAGCCAAGCAACAAGCACAGGCTAATAAGCCCGAAAGGACTCCGAGACTCGAACTCTGTCTGTACAACTTCCATAGTCATTGGCCTTCGTGACTTCCCGTTTAATTAGGACACCCACACAAATAGCAACCCAAAGAGTATCATTGAATCAAAGGCGGCGAACCAAATGGGTCAGAGTAATTTGATTTTCTTTTACCCGGACTTCGTTTTAACTTAAACACGCTATAAGGGACACTCATAACTTAACGGACTTTGGGTGTAGGTTGGACCGCGGTGTTCTCCAATTTGTAAATCTACATTATCTCCATATAAGATCTGTATAGTTTCGCCCTTAAGTTATTAAGTTGTGAGTGTCCCGTGAACTTGCCATATTAATCCGGCGCCTTCGCCAGATCATCCCTTATTGATCGAGCAGCATAAAAGAAGAACCCGGTTGATATTAACATGATCGAAGGAAGCAATATCACCATGGCATAGCGTAACGATTCTGATCCATAGGAAGGTGCAAGAGAATCGCTTAGTAATCCCACCAGGAAGGGTCCGAGACCGAGGCCAATGACATTCAGCACCAGCAGCAAAATCGCTGAGGCGGTAGCCCGCATACGCAGACCAACCAGTGCGTGAGTGGTAGCAATCGAGCAGCCGAGATAGACGTTGTGTAAGAGACCTGGAATAAATGCGAAAATCAGCGCGACGTACTGATTGCCGGCAAGATAAAGGACAAACATAGGTGGCACGCACAGCAGGGTAGCTATCGCCGGCAGCCCCACATACCAGCGTTTATCACGAGGGGCTAACTTATCAGCCAGCAGGCCTCCGCCAAAAACACCGATCGCTGCAAATAAGCCCGACGAGATAGCCAGCCAGGTACCAATTTCCCCCGTGCTCATCTCGTGGCTGCGAATAAAGAAGGAAGTTGCCCAGGTGATGTGTCCATATCCGGCGAAGGCGTTGAGTCCACCGGCCAGCGCCATATACCGAAAGGTTCGCCGCGTCCACAGCAGCGACACTACCTCCTTAAAGGATGCCTGGGCATCGGAGACTTTCTTATTCTCAAGCAAACCACGAATCGGATCTTTGATGGTGGTGCGAACCAGAAATGCCAGCAGAATACCCGGAAATCCTACGACCATGAATGCAACTCGCCAACCGAAAAATTCGTTAAGCCATCCTCCCAGGAGAAATCCGAAGAGAACACCTATGTTGACACCCGTCGAATAGAATGCCAGCGCGCTAGCGCGCTTAGCGGGTGGGAAAATATCGGATATGATCGAATGAGACGGAGGACTGCCACCCGCTTCCCCTATACCGACACCAATCCTGGCTGCCAGCAGTTGTGTGTAATTTTGCGCAAAGCCGCTGATAGCAGTCATGAAACTCCATATTCCTACCGACATGGCAACGATATTTCTGCGGTTTCCTCTATCCGCCCAACGCGCAATAGGAATCCCTGCTGTGACATAGAACATGGCAAATGCAAAACCGGTCAACAAGCCAAGCTGGCTGTCTGACAAGGAGAGATCGACCTTGATGGATTCCTGTAATACGGAGAGTAACTGCCTGTCTATAAAATTAAAGGCGTACACGACAGTGAGCAATACCAGCGCATAGTTTCTGGTGGCAGTGTTAGCATAAGGATTGTCAACAGGGGGTATATG
>JADFOC010000235.1 GCA_022563075.1 Pseudomonadota bacterium | reverse complement strand
TTGTTATTCAAAAGTGTGATAAACAACCCGGCTCCAATCATGAAGACGATCATGAACAGGATGAGCAAGACTATACCCTGCTGGTATCTGGCAAGTACCACAGGTCGGATATTCATTGAATTGTCTCTTGATCAGACTGCGGCTGTTCGAGTAGTTGCTCCCCACCAACGAGCTCATCAACACCCGGCGTATTTTCACTAGCCGCTGCGGGCGATGCTGTCGCAATTGTCCCGGACTCTGCTTGATCATCCGATTCCGTCGGCGGTGATACTTGATAGGATTCCAGCAGCTGGCCCGTGGTCAGGTTAAGCACTTGACCCGGCAACACATCGAAGCTTTCACCGGTCTGGAGGTTGCGAATTCTCAACCTACCCTGGGAGTAGGGGGCGAGTAATTCCATATTCTCAGGCAGATCTTGTTGATCGACAGCTACATTATTCAGCCAAACCGTGTAACGACTATCGCTACGCAGCACTATACCCTGCAGTGCATACACCTCATCAGCCGACTCTTGTTCCTCCAAAACTGGGACTTCGACCAACACGATTAGTGCTTCGTTTTTCTCCTCAAGCAGTTCGGGCCGATTGGCAGCGGTACGCAGCCTATCCAGTTCTGCCCGCTGCTGCTGCGTAGTAAATAGTCGCTGCATAGACTGCGCTGTCGTCGATTTAGACAGGCTGACGGCCCCACCTATTAATATTGCGCTCAGTGCAAACAATAGGATTCGGTTAAACTTTATCTTGTGATACACCTTTACCCGCCTATTTCTTGATCAGAGGCTCCCTAAATCCCAGTAAATGGTTCTCGTCTGAGGGTATACCAATAAAAATCGCAGATGGCTAGCTGATGCTCCCTAATTTCCAGAAAATTATCTTCTGCGATTACTGTTTCGTTTATAGTGCAACGATTACTGACTATCAACCTGTCACCACCTAGAAAATCTGCTAAAAATCGCGCCAAATCTTCTTCATGCAGCAGCGGTAATCGAATTTGAATTTGACTACTGCGCAACGATATTTGCTCATCTGGAAACTCTATATCTGAGGTGTAAGACAGCAAGATTCTATTCTGTTCCTGGATTTCTACACCTATTGGAAACAGCTGATGCTCTTCTCTAATGGCTCTTATTTCTTCCAGTAAGTCCACCCGATTTTCTTCGTCCATTAGGGAAGTAGCAGCCATGCTATTGAATCGATCTATATTATTAACAATGATGCGTTCGGCACTTTCTATTTCCCGAACCTGACCGGAGAGCAAATCGAAGGCAGAGAATGCATCGAACTCCTGACGCTGCATGTCATTGCGAAAATAAAATGCACTGACGTATGAACTAATTGCCACTGAGAGAACGACAGCAAGCAAAATCAGCGGCCACTTCAACCAGAGTAAATCATCTTTTAGCTGACGACGTTTCAAAGGCATGGTCAGGTACCCAGTCTCACATTTAATGCAAACTCGGCATCGACCACTTCGTCGCTGACAATCGTGCTGACTTGAGAGAATGGCCCAGGTTCGACCGGCAAACTAATTGGCGAAACTATGAGGCCGCTAATCTGATTGAGAGAATCGATGAGCAGACGCAACTGTGTGTCCGAATTCTGAATACTGGTACTACCAACCAGTGTGCCATAAATTTCCAGATTGACTACAGATTGGTTGTTAAGCAGCACCGTGGTAAAATTTTGATTGACCGATTCGCCGGACACCACCCAGTCCAAGCCTGATATTTTTATCGATGGATATTGGGCGATCACCGCACTAATCGCGGTCAGCAGTTCAGTTGGCGATTGTACCTGCAATTTAATCAGGTTGTAGGTCCGCACCGCCAACTCCATCGCTTCTGATGGGATTGGCGTCTCCGGGAACTGCGCACGCAATGAATTATATTGCACTTCAACCGGCGCAATATCCAGAGTTAACTGAGTAGTTTTCGTGCGCCGACTCAAACCTTCCAATATAAGTGGTGCTGAAACTAGCACACTCAGCAGCAATACCGCCAGAGAACACACACTGATGAGCTTTCTGGCTTGGGCCAATTGGAAAAATCGCCTGGCCTCTGGCGGGGCATAGGTATTTTTAAAATCACCACTACGCACACCCCAATCCAGACACAGCAGAATTGCGGTAATCGATCCTTGCGGCCCGCTAAATCTGTCGATCTGCATCATATCGATCGAATTATGATGCATCACTATCCTGAAGTTTTTGTCATCCGTCTTATCCGCAAAGGCATCGTCATTCAGATGCGGCGTTATGATATGGACATCCAGCAGTTGACCGTAGTCCAGCAGGTCTATTCGTTCGAGGTATGCTTTGGATTGATGACAAGATTCAATAATGGCCGTGGCCAAATTGGCATCACGATCTTGGGGTGATGGAGTAGATCGACTAAACATCATTTTCCCATCGGCGATGAATGTTTGCCTGATTCCTGATACCTCCCAATTCACCAGCAAGACTCTATCGCTAGTTATCATGGAGAATTCATTAGCGACCTCACAAAGTGCATAGGCTGGAGTGACAATACTCTTGATTGGAATTTCTTCCTGCAGAAGTACCTTGACCCAGGGATCGAGAGACTGATTTTTCGTTATTGCGCTAAACAAGACTCTGTCGTCGCGACGACCAGAGGTCTCGCGACCGATTATCTTGGCCGATCGATATATTGCACCACGGAAATGCTGATCCATTTTCCGGTTCAGATATGTCTTGCGGTCGAACGGCCGAACATGTGCAACAGTTTCGATGATAAAATCTTCGGCGACTGAATCGACTATCATACTCACCGGCGAACGAGGACTTTCCGCCAGGTAATGTCGAAAGTTTTCGTAGCCAGCGTCCTCGTCGGAGAATTTAGCGATGTGTATAAGAAGATTTCTTTCCAGGCTATAGACCGAGAGCCCTTCGAAATTAATCAGGATTATGCGTTTATCGGCTGACTTGAATAAACCGAACATACTCTTAACCTAGTTTTAATCCTATAGCTGCAGGTTGCCGATGGAATCGTATACCGGCCCCATTACCGACAACATCACCCAACCCAGAATTGAACCCAGAAACATTGTCATCACGGGTTGAATCAAGGCCTGTACCTTATCGATCGAATCCTTGATGTCCCGATCGTAGAAATAACTCACGTTCAATAGCGCCTGATCCAACTGCCCCGTTGTTTCACCGATCTTAATCATTCTTATTACCAACGGAGGAAATAATCCGGTATTCTGAAAACTGATTGCAACGCCCTTGCCCTCTTGTATTCCTACCCGGGCATTTACCAATGCATTTCTGATCGCTTCATTGCCGGTTATTCGCTCAGTAATTTCTATACATTGCAATATGGGAATCCCAGACTTATACATCATGGCAAAGAAGTTGGCGAAGCGAGACAAAATGATTTTTTTTAAAACTGGACCAATCTGCCAGACACGCAGTTTAAAAGCATCAACCTGATAGCGCATTTCGAGATTGACCGCAGCCAGGCCACGAATCAACATATACAATGCGAAAGGTATGAGCGTAAACAGATACCAGAAACTAATGAAAAAATTCGAAGTCGCAATTAATACTCTGGTGTGAATCGGCAGTTCCCCACCGATGCTCTCGATAAAACTGATTAATTGCGGTACCAGATACATCATTAGAAAACCGATGACAAAGAACACTGTAGCGCCAACAAATGCCGGGTAGATTAGTAGCTTTTTGGTGGTCGCAATCAGCTCATCCTGCCATTTGATCATGTGGTTTAACGACAAAAAAATATCGGGAAGCTGACCACTTATCTCACCTGCCGCAATTAAATTCACAAACACCTCGTCAAATACGGCTGGGTGTTCCGCCAATGCCTCAGATAACGTTTTCCCACTCTCGATATCGCCAATCAGTTGGGCAATAACGGCCCTGAAACCAACTTGTTCCACACTGTCACGTAAATCCTCCAGGCCTTCGATGATAGAAACGCCAGCGCGCGTAAGTTGTTCCATGTGGAAGCAAAAATTGATGAGATCAATGCGACGAATATTGCTGTGAGAAGTGACCAGCCTTTTGCCCTTAACAAGTTTGCACCTGATGAGGTCCATCCCCATGGTTGCCAGGCGAATTTCCAGGTCCGCTTGATTTGCCGCATCGAGTTTGCCGGTGTGGTATCTCCCGCGACCGTCGATCGACTTATAATTGAACAGCGCCATAGCCTAACTCACTTGCCCACCCGACCCGTGAGATCAACCACACGAGTAATTTCATCAAGACTGGTGGTGCCATCGATGACACGGCGGCAGGCATCGTCTGCCAGAGTCCTAAATCCTGTTGCCACTGCCGCCTTCATTAACTCATGAGCGGATGTGTTTTGCGACATCAGCTTTTTCAGATATTCCGTGATCTTCAGTATTTCAACGATAGCTGTGCGACCTTTGTAGCCGGTAAATTCACATGCTGGGCAACCAACTGCGCGATAAATGGAAATTTGTTGAACCGCGTCATCTAAGTGCAATAGCCTGCGCTCCAGCTCTTCGACAGCTTGTAGTTCTCTACATTTAATGCATAAGCGGCGAACCAGTCGCTGGGCTATGATACCGATCAGATTGCTCGACAAAATATCGGGTAGCACACCAAGATCCTGCAAGCGTGGAATCGATCCGACTGCCGAATTAGTGTGCAATGTTGAAAACACCTGATGCCCGGTCATGGAGGCTCGAAACGCCATTTCGGCAGTGATCTGATCTCGAATCTCGCCCACCAGAATCACATCGGGATCCTGACGCATCATCGAGCGTATGCCCTCTGCAAATCCCATCTTTGCGGATTCATTGATCGAGGTCTGTCGGATCATTGGCATGGGGTATTCAACCGGATCTTCCATGGTCATGATATTAATAGCTTCGGTATTAATATGATTGAGCACGGAGTAGAGTGTGGTGGTTTTACCACTACCGGTGGGACCAGTGACTAAAATTACTCCCTCGGGTTTAGCTAACATCATCTTGATAGCATGCAGATTCGCCTCGGTTAAGCCCAATGTGTCCAGTGGCACTAT
>JADFOC010000234.1 GCA_022563075.1 Pseudomonadota bacterium | reverse complement strand
GATGTAAGTTCAAATAACTTCATTTTTCTCCAAAGAGTCATTCGACTAATTCCAAGAAACCTCGCAGCGTCTTCGCGATGACCAGCGAATTCTACAAGTATCTTTTCTAACTTTGCTCTATCAAGATTATGTAATTTGCTTAGTTGCCTGTCGACCTTGTTGCTACTCACAGATAGAGAATTAAAACTTTCTTCAGTACTACTGGTCATAGTTATAGCTTCGGGTAAAGAATCCAAAGTAATCAATTCATTTTCCGAATCGACAAGTGCGGCAATATACGTGCACACGTTCAGCAGTTCTCGCACATTACCTGGCCAGTGATAATCGGCGATATATTCGTAAACCAACGGATCTACAACTGGTGAATAATTGCCATGTTTTTGTAACTGCTCGTCCAGAAATTTCTCGAACAATGGGCCAATATCACTGGGCCGATCCTTTAATGGCGGGAGGCTGATCGGGATCACCTCGAGACGATAGCGCAGTTCTTTCCGGAATATTCCAGTTTCCACGGCCTTAGCTAAACTTAAAGAGGATGCGGATATTATCTGTACGTCAAATGGAATCGCAGCAGTTTTACCCAAAGGGGTGAATTCTCTTTCTTGAAGGACACGTAAAAGCTTTGCCTGCAATGGCAGTGGAATCTCAGTAACCTCATCAAGAAAGAGGGTTCCGCCATCTGCAGCGGACAGCATGCCTTCTTGATTACACTGTGCGCCGGTAAACGCGCCTTTAACGTGACCAAATAACTGTGATTCAAGCAATGTTTCTGTGAGATTGGCACAATTCACTGCAATAAATTTTTCACTCTTTCGATTACTCTCGAGATGGATAGCATGTGCTATAAGCTCTTTGCCGGTTCCGGTCTCGCCACATATGAAATACGGAGCGCTACTATTCGCTGTCTTCCGTATAACTGAAATTTGTTGAAGCATCATCGGATCAGACGTATAAATATGATGAAATGAAGCCAACTCCCGATGTTTTCTGCTGGTTTTTGCAAAAGTTGAGTCGTTAGTAATTTGCCGTTTCTGCATATCAGTATGTACTGATGAGTTGATACTGGGGTCAATAGATTTGAGCTGATCACTAACAAGCTTTTTAAGCAAATAATTGCTCCAGGGCTTGAGAACAAACCGGTGAATAATCCCATCATTGAATGCATCTGTAACATTATTGAAGTCGGCGTAACCACTGATCAAAATTCGTCGTATCTGGGGGTGTTTCTTTTTTACTTCTTTAAATAGTTCTGTGCCCAGCATAGCCGGCATACGCTGATCTGAAATCATCAATTGATACTTCTTTTTTTCGCATTGTTTAAGAGCTTCACTGGCATCATTGACACAATCAATATCATGCTCGTGAGAGTGAAGCAGTCTCGCCAGTGATTTAAGCACCAACTTATCGTCGTCTACTAATAGTATGGAATACATAAGGCCTCTCCTTTTGTATGCTCTATGTGTTTTGTTTTCTAAGTCTAAACATGGACCGCACATCCATTTATTGACTAGATGTTCACTATTCTATTCCAAAAAATATTATAGTGTTGTGAAGAACCTCATAGTCTTGCGATAAAGAACACAACAATTCCTAAAAAAAACGAGTCAACTAATTTTTGTATGATGATGCTGGATATTCGTGTTTGCGCAAAAGCATTATTGAACTAATTAGTCGAGCTGTTGTCGGGGCAAGTGGTGGTGCTGCGGAGTTTATTTCATTTGCCCACTCAAATTGTATAGCAGTCATGCATCATATGACTCAACTCACATAGAGAATTCGTTTACAGCGACGGGGCTTCTTAGAGAATACCCCTTTCCAGTTTATCTTGAATATCCACGAACACAGTTTAGCAAAAAGACCCTAAGCCAAAATTCATCACTTTCCAAGCGGTTCTTTGCGGTATAAAAAATATCACAACTCATGTGGATTGTTTTATTTTGTTATTTTTACTGACTGAGTTTACTTGGCTCTTTTGATTTTTGGCGATACTCTAGATCTGATGATCTTCCATCTCAAACTGCCAATAGTTCAGGGCTGGTTAACTGTTCTTGTATTGTCTCTATCAAAATATTGTCCTCGGTGGGTTTTGCCATAAACAGATTACCGTTAATCATTTTGCCGCGTTCGCCGGCTTCTTCCTTGGTCAACAGCGAAGTAAGGAACATGACTTTTATATCGCTGAGTTTGGGGTCTGCATTAAGACTCTTGAGAATGTCGTCACCGTTCTTTCCAGGCATATACAGGTCAAGCAGTATTAGATCTGGAGAAAAATCACGGACAGCATTCATGGCATTCAGACTACAATTCTCTGTTCTAACCGTGAAACTGGTATTTCTTTCCAGTGAGAGTTTTACTCTTCTTGTTATTCGTGCATCGTCATCAATCAAGAGTACTTTATGAACCTTCTTATTAACATAATCTAATTGAGCAGAGATGCCTTCAATAAGGGCTGATATTCGTACGATCGTCATCAGAATTCTTTTATTGATAACAAGTCCACAAATACATTCGGCACTGATTTTTATGCAGGCCTCCCTGTCATTTATGTACATTGCCGCCAATAGAAACAGGTCCGTATCATAGTCCAAAGCCTGTTTCGATTCTAATAGAGGAGAACTCGCATCCTCAGGTAGAGTTAGTTCGCAAGAGTGTTGTTTGATCTTCCGCTCAGGAGCTGTAGGGTAAATATCTGAGCCCAATTTAGATTTTTCTGCTTCCGTGTTGGCTTGCACAGGAGAAGTAGATCTGAAGCCCGTTTTGAGCAATTCCTGTTTTTTGCAACCGGAATTCAATTCTGCCAACGATGCAGCGTACTTTGAGAGAGTAATCGTTGAAACATTGATATGTTCGCGTGCATAATTGACTAGATCCTTGATCATGGCATTGTCATTTGTTGCATGTGCTGAAGCGAGTGCAATACCAAATAGCTGCTCCTTCGACAAGTCCAAATTGCTGTCATCAATTAGAATGGCCGTAAGTTCTTTCTCCAGTGTTTTTGCGTGGTTTGGCAGATGAAAGATATTCATTTTTATCAGCTCCATTAGTCTGGCAGAGGAATAGGTGTGGTTTGATTGCTATTGGTTACTATAGGGCGGTTATGTAAACTAGTGATTCGAGCAACGTAAAGTTTTGTAATCAATTGTAAACGCTCCAGCAATCTTGGCAGGGAGCATTGGCTTCCTCTAAAGTAGCATTCAACAATGGAGTCCTGGATAATCGCGAATATTTATAGAATGAATCAAAAAGGGTATCAGACAGAATGAATCAGCATCCAACAATTCTGGTGGTCGACGATGACCCCAGGATTTGCAGGGTATTGAGCCGCTATCTTGGTGCTGCAGGCTATCAAGTTTTAATTGCTACTGACGGCGCTGAAATGCGGCATGCAATGCAAGCGAGTGAGCCAGACCTGGTCATTTTGGATTTGCAGCTACCGGGTGAACACGGTCTCGACCTGGCGAGGAATCTGAGACAGGATTCCAGAGTGGGTATCATAATCCTTACTGGGAGCGGGGACAAAATTGACGAAATCGTTGGGCTGGAAGGTGGTGCGGATGGCTACCTGACTAAGCCAGTTGACGAAAGGGCGTTACTTGCCCATGTTCGCAGTGTATTACGTCGGGTGATGGATAGCTCCCCCGTCCATGCTAGCGATGATCCAGGAATAGTTGAGTTTGCCGGTTGGACACTTGATTTGACTGCCCATGAGTTGAAATCAGAAAATGGTGAGGAAATGGCATTGACCAACCATGAGTTTCAGCTACTAAAAATATTTGTGAAGAACGCCAATCAGGTAATGTCTAGAGATCAAATCATGGACAACCTGGCGGGCCGTGATTGGATGCCTAATGATAGAAGCATCGATGTGCTGGTGGGGAAATTACGCAAAAAAATTGAACCAAATCCGCATAGCCCAAGCCTGATAAAAACCTTGCGTGGGGTGGGTTACAAATTTACTGTCAGAGTTGTCTAGCCTTCGTATACCATGAAGGAGAGTAGCTTGCCATAAGGCTGCCAATACTCTAAAGACATCACCTCGAAGATTGCCGATACACCACAAATCCACAGACTTGTTTGCCGCAGCGCTGGTTTCAGAGCGAGCGAGAATCACTCCTTGGTACCGTTCTTGGGTGCTATTTTTTCGCCAATCACCACTTAGACCGAGTGGTTGTAAGCGCCCCTCAGTATTTGAAATATGGTTTTTCTAATCGGAATATGTCGTATATATCACAATTTTTACTGGGGTCTAATTATTTTGTAGTCAATAACTTGCTTACGTTGTGATATACCTCATAGTCTTTAAAATTCGCACTGGTATATTGGAATCAGGCGATCTGTGGAGTAGACAAGGGAATTAAGAGAGGATCAGGTTTTTGCGCCCATAGCTTTACGTAGACGAAATCCAGATCACCGTTAAACGCAAGTGAGCGAAAGTATTGGAATACTCAACTGTATTAATTAATGAAATCTAGAGGCGATTATAATTGAATCCGGCGGCTGCACAACAACTCGATCTGAGAACTGAGGATGATCGATTCAATCTGGAAATCCTCAATGCGTTTGCTGTGGCAATGCTCAATGCAGGTGACCTCGATGATCTGCTTTGGTCCATTGCCGACAACGTAGGGAAGATACTTGGGTTTAGTGATTGCGTTGTCTATTTGCGCGAGGGTGATGTCATGGTACAGATGGCAGCTTACGGAGTGAAAACTACGAGCCGCCGAGAAATATTCAAACGTATTAAAATTCCTGTGGGCTCGGGGATCGTCGGCACGGTTGCTCTAACCGGAATCGCGGAGTTCGTACCCAACACCAAAGCAGATGAACGATATATCTTCGATCAGTTCTCCGGACTATCCGAGCTAACCGTGCCCGTCATCTACGAAGGGAAAACTATTGCAGTAATAGATTCGGAATCTCCTGTCATAAATGGATTCTCAAATCATGACCAAGACCTACTGGAGGTAATTGCCAATGTTGCTGCTTCACGAATTGCTTCGGCTATGTATTACAGGACCCTGCAGGCTACTCAATTCAGCTTAGAGCGA
>JADFOC010000233.1 GCA_022563075.1 Pseudomonadota bacterium | reverse complement strand
ACCGATCTTATCGAGCAATTGAGTGCACAGCGAATTCATGGGTAGGCAATTAATTTTAAGTGAAGAATTTGAACGTATCTGGGAAGGGGGCGATCCGTTCAAGATATTGCAGGCTGTGGAAGGAAACATCTATCGACAAGTCAAGAACAGGAAAACGATTCAATTTCGTATAAACGGCAAAAGTTACTTTGTTAAGCTACATTCTGGAGTGGGTTGGGGCGAGATTGTTAAGAACTTACTGCTGCTGCGAATGCCGATCCTGGGGGCAGAGAACGAGTGGCGAGCCGTTAACAAGTTACAGGAGCTGGGCATCGCTACATTAAACTCCGTTGCTTACGGCAATCGGGGTTGGAATCCTGCCACCAGAGTGTCGTTTATTGTCACTGAAGAGCTGATTAATACCGTGAGTCTGGAGGACTTCTGCCAGGACTGGGACCTGAACCCACCTGGATTTCCAGTTAAGAAGATGCTGATAGAAAAAACAGCACATATTGGTCGAGTCCTGCACCACAACGGGATCTGCCATCGAGATTTTTATCTTTGTCATTTCCTGCTGCACAAAGATGCTCAGGGCGCTATCGAAACACCGAAACTGTCATTGATCGATCTACATAGAGCATTGATTAAGGGGAAACTAGGTATTCGATGGATCATCAAAGACATTGCTGGGTTATATTTTTCAGCCATGGATATAGGATTAACGCGCCGTGATCTCCTACGATTCATCAAGTGTTATGACCAGGAAGAGCTGCGCCATAGTCTGACCATCAGGCGGGATTTTTGGCTAGCGGTAGAAAACAGAGCCCTGGCTATGTACGTTAAACATGGGCCATCGAGTTAATTTCTATGAATACCCTTAGTTGCACCGAATTGATTAGAATGGGACGGCACATACCGACCCCATTTCATCTGTTGTTATCCCAAGAGCACAGGCAGTTGGATCTTACCATCGAAACGATTCTGCGAATCGTACCTGGTAAGCGCATAATCGCCGTAACACGCTGGAAACATAAACAGGTAATAGTGAAGATATTTTTTCAACCCGGCCATTGGAAACGCAATTTATTGCGAGATTTAAAAGGCATCAATTTGCTCACCCAGTCTTCTATACGTACCCCCAAAATCCTTCATCAGACTACCACCGCAGATAACATGGGAGCCGTTCTGATCATCGAGTATCTGCAACAGGGAGCGAGCCTGGGTTCACTGTTTGATGAAGCGCGCAGTGAACATGAAAAGGACGACATTTTGGAGATGGCGATTCAAAATATTGCCAGATGTCATCAGTCAGGACTGTGGCAACGAGATATCCACCTCGGCAACTTCATGCTCTCGCAAGGCAGGGTGTATTTGCTGGACGGCGGTGCTATTTATTCTGCTGCCGACAAGCTCGATGTTGAAATTCGCCTGGGAAATCTGGCCATGTTCTTCGCCCAGTTTCCCGTGGCAATAGAATCTCGGGTACCTGCGCTGCTGCAGAGCTACCAAGAACAAACTGCTGACCTATCCGCATCGGAACTCTCCCAGTTTGCATCGCGTATTAAAAAAGCGCGTGAACAAAGACTTTCCAATTATGAGCGCAAGTTATTTCGCTCTACTTCTGCTCATCGCTGCGAGCATGATGCGACCAAGTTTTTGGTTTATGATCGGGCTATTCATTCCAGCGATTTGGAGAAATTCATCGAGGACCCAGATAGCTTTATTGACAATGGGAAAATGCTCAAAGAGGGCAACTCGTCCACCGTGGCCGAAGTCACAATTGGAGATCGAACCTATGTAGTAAAGCGTTACAATATCAAGAACTTCCTGCATGGGCTGACTCGAATGTTTCGTCCGAGTCGTGCTCACCATTCCTGGCGAAATGCATCGATCTTGGAAATGCTGGGCATAACAATTCCGCATCCGTACTTGTTTATGGAGGAGCGAGTACTATGGTTATTCAGAAGAAGAGCCTACTTCCTGTGTGAAAAAATAGCGGCCGATAACTTGACCGTAAGCATGGAAAAAGATAATTCATTGGAAGATGTTGCCGATGAGTTAGCCACAGCGTTCGGAGGTCTGTTCAAGGTGATGAACGAATATCGAATAAGCCACGGCGACATGAAAGCCACAAATTTTATATTCAAAGACAAGTGTCTGTATGTGCTGGATCTTGACGCCATGCGACGGCACAAATTAGCAAGAATTTACAGTGCAAAAATCTCGAAAGACCTGACTCGATTTCGCAAAAACTGGGAGGGGACCACGTTTGAATCTCCGATTAACGGCATGATTAGAGAAATAGAAGCGATTCAGACCGGCTAAGACAATGGCAACCATAACACTGGGACTCTCTGGAGCAGTCGGGCATGATCCTGCCGCGGCTTTATTCATCGACGGTGAACTCGTGGCAGCCGTTGAAGAAGAAAGGTTTGTGCGTCGTCGACATGCAAAAGGGGAAATGCCTTACGTCTCCGCCAGACAATGTATGCAAATCGCCGGAGTAAAAGTATCGCACATTAATCAAGTAGCAATATCCTACGCGCCAACTTCCTTGTTTAGCAAGGCTCGATGGCATTACGCCTATCGTCATTGGTACGCACCGGATCGGAGTATAGATAGCCTGTTCAACGGTAATCGGCGCTACCGCAGATATATTAGAGAATTGAAGGGGCTACTCGAAAGACTTCATATTCCGCTCTCCACCACCAAGATAGTTCCCGTAGAACATCAGTTAGCTCATGCCAGTAGCTGCTACCATCTCAATGAATCGAAACAGAAGACAGCGATATTCTGCATCGATTCCAAGGGGGAATATTCCAACATGTTCCTCGGTTACGGTGAAGACGGCAAGATAGTCAAGATCAAGGAATTCTATAATCCTGATTCACTTTGTGGAATGTATGCCGCACTGACTGATTACCTTGGGTTTGAAATACTGGATGGTGAATTCAAGGTGATGGGAATAGCGCCGTATGGTAATGCAATGAAGTATGACCTATCACCACTTGCCCATTTCACTGGCAAACAATTTAAGGTAAACAATAAACTCATAAGTACCATTGGCATGCGGCGTTACAAGGATAAATCCAGAGGCCATTATTTCAGTCAAAAGCTGGTGGACATGCTCGGGCCGCGCAGAGTTGGCAATCTGGTAGAGGACCCCCATGTTCACTACGCCGCCGCCATTCAGAAATTGTACGAAGACATCGCCGTAGGGCTGATAATCCACTACCTGTCAGGTATTCTGCAAGAGACCGGGCGACTCGCCATCGCCGGCACCGGTGCCATGAATATCAGACTCAACCAACGACTCTCCTCCTTACCACAGGTTAAGAAACTCATCGTTCATCCCGCCTGCAGCGATTCGGGTACCGCAATCGGTGCGGCATCATATGCGATTCGGCAGGCAGGTATCCGGATCAAACCGATAAAGCACATGTTTCTCGGTCCAGCCTACAGCAGTTCGCAGTGCATAGAGGCTTGTGTGAGGCATCTAGAAAAACCTCAATGGGAAATGCTTGATGATGTTTATGACGTAGCTGCCGAGCTTCTCGCCAAGGGCGAACTGGTAGCCTGGTTTCGGGGCCGTTTGGAATTTGGTGCAAGAGCTCTAGGGAACCGGAGCCTGCTGGCTAATCCAAGCAAGGAAGGGATAACCGATGCTATCAATCACCAGGTCAAATTCAGAGAACACTGGCGACCCTTCTCGCCAAGCGTCCTGGACTCAGCAGCAGACGAATTTTTGGAAGATGATATCAGGGATCAGTACATGTGCCTCAGTGTCAGTGTGAGTAAACAGGGGCAGGAAAAATATCCCGCGGTTATTTCTACCGACGGTAGTACCCGCGCTCAGATAGTCTACGCTGCTGCCAATCCCGACTTTCATCGACTGCTTTGTTGCTTTCAGCGAAAAACGGGTCATGGTTTGCTTATTAACACGACGCTGAGCAGACCAGGTGAAGCGCTGGTTTGCTCACCGGATGATGCCATCAATATGTTTATGGGTACCGATCTGAGCTATATGATCTTGGAAAACTTACTGGTCACCAAGCGTGACGTACCTGATGCCTGGTAGCGCTCGCTATGGTGCCACCCGGCGATAGATTGCGATGCGTTTATCACCGGTATCCGGAAAGACGATTTGTAGTTCGAGCAAATTAGCAATTGATTTGCTGCTTAGCAGCTGCGTCATTTCATAATGCATTTCGATCGCGACCAGGTCATCCGGCGATGCCGTAAAAATCTCGTATTCCGTCAAATTTCTTAAGGTTTTATCGTAGTTCTCAACCTTGCCACTGAAATAAGCCACGGCATGATTATTTGTCACCAGCCCTCTAGATTCGTCCGAATTATCCGCAATCCACTCAATCGAGTCGAATACATAATCTTTAGAAATACCGAAGCTTAAGTAGGAATCGAAAGCGCAATAGGCCAGGAAGAGGGCTAGCAGTGAGGTGGTAAGCTGTGGTCGGCCAGTTCCTTTGGCACCTTGCCACAGACGAGCGAGAATTAGCGGTACGAATATCACCAGAAGCAGACAAAAAAGCAAGGCGTAGCGGCTGGTCAAATAGCGGGTAACATATAAGAATCCGAAAAGAATTATCGCATTCACCAGTAAGTAAATAATTACAGGTACGGCAACGTGTCGAGTGAGTCGGATTTGTTTTCGAAAGAAACCATAGATAAGCACCCAAAGATAGGGGCCACCAATGCCGTTGAACATATTCGCCAACAGAATCGCCAGCAATCCCGTTGCCATGAATAGGGTTACGTATTCCTGTGAATAAGCAGCTGCATGTTCCCCAAACAAGGCGGTCCCGAGTCGGGATAATTCTGCTTCCGAAGCGCCAAATGTGCTTTCGAGAAATGGTCACACCCTGCAACTCATAAATCTTGTTGATTTCAGAAATAATATAGTGCTGTGTCTGTTCTTTTGTGCCATACTTGAACATATCAGGAAGATACGCCGAGCCGTCAGTCATCAATTGTCCAGAAACTACATCGTCACCTTTGGAAACCCTGAGTATACGTCGAAAATCTACTTCATATTCAATGACATCTCCTTTCTTGGGTGCATTCTGTGCATCCTTTTTTAATGCGCCACCTATCACCTTG
>JADFOC010000232.1 GCA_022563075.1 Pseudomonadota bacterium | reverse complement strand
GCGTCTTCATGCACCGTTACCTCCGCCACCATTTCATAGTCTTTGGCACCGGCGGGTATTTTGATGTTGAAGTTGTTCGCAATCGCGCCGGACTGTCTGCGGCTAGGTACTTCACCTTCGGGATAGAACCAGATACCGATCTCAGACTCATCGGTTAATTCCCTACCGGTGGTGGTGTAGTGCAATTGCAAATCCAAGCTGGAACCGGCGCGCAACAAACCGCCCACTCCGGGCTCATTCCACTGCGCCAGCGCACCGGCGGCGTAGCCCGCAATCGAGGCACTATCGGCATCCTGGGAGCCGGTGAACAAGGCACTGATATCAGCCTCCGGTGGCAGGGCAGTCAGAATTTCATTGAAGTTGACTCCCTCACCCGATGCGATCGATGCCATGATCTGTCGCTGAATTTCTTGCGCCTTCTCGGGTGGCAGTGAATTCACAATCTGCATGAATATTTCCTGTTGGCTCTTCTTGCCCTCAGGAGGAATCACGCCAGTCAGCACATGATGCAGCGCGGAAGGTTCACCGGCAATCACCTGACTGCCCCGCACCCATCGGTCTTGCTCCAGACCCAGATCAATTTCAATATTCAAATAGTCCACTACACCGGTAGCCGGGATCGATTGCGGCGGAATCCTGACGATCAAATCTGGTTCGCCTTTTTCCCACTTGCTCTCGGGCCAGACCAGCTCAGCCAGCGGATCGTTATCAGAATCGGCGATGGATCCCTGATTAATCCAGTGCACCAGTTTCTGCATTTCCTCATCGCTGAGGTTCATGCCGCCATCTTTGAGCCGGTGACCAATTTTATTGTCAACCTGGCCTGGCGGCATGCGCCGGGTCAATACCACTTCTTTGATCATCGGCGACCAGCCTTGAACCGCCAGGTGGCTGTCCATCGCGAAGGGACCGATTCCACCCTCGCGGTGACAGACAGCACAGTTATCCGCAATAATCGGTGCGATGTCGTGCTCATAGGACAGCGCAGATTGTTGCGCCATCGACGCAAAGTCTATCGGCGTGCCGACGCCTGCAATTTCCAATAACTCAAGCTCATCACCGTCGAGCAGGCTCTGTAATATTTGATCCAGTTGTTCCTGCACCGGACCTCGATACAGCACTTCGAAGGTACTGGGGTTGTAAACTACCGCCTGGCCGAGCCGGGTAAAGCCCAGCAATTCGGACACTAATTGAGTGTCGTCCATCAACACGGGCAGCTCGATGCCGATGGCTGCCGCATCGGCCGCTACCGCAGCCCGGTCCGTCTGCAGACCAGGGTTGAGGGCGAAAAACACCACTCCCTGCTGCTGGTATTTAGCCTGCAGCGCCTGCAAATCAGCCAGCGCATTGATTGTTTCTTCGGCGCCATTGGCATGGGCGAAGATGACAACGGCATTGTTGTCGTCATACCAGGTCATGTGATGAAACACGCCCTGGTGGTCGATTAACGCGAAATCACCGACACGCTCACCCGCGTTGACCGACAGGGCCGTGATCGCCGCTATTGCGCTAAGCGCTAGTTTCAGTATGGCTTTCAAAATCACTCTCCTCAATTAGTGGATTCTCACGAATACCACAATGCTCTCCATATTATCAGAGCTACCAATTGTGGCGTTTAGCCTGCAGGAACAGACTTGGTAATTATAGTGCCGAAAGTCACTATTTTTGCGTGAAGAATAAAAGGGGACAGATCACGTTTTTGGCGCAGTAAACGTGGTCTGTCCCTTATTCTTGGCGATCTGACGGTGCCGATAGCCTCTCCAGTAGCGGCTGGACGTCTTGGCGGGACTTGTTTATTCTGTGTGTAATTCATCGGCGCTGCCCAGCAGCGTCACCGTCTAAAACAAGTCAGGCTGATTGGATTCGCGTCAGCCGAAGGACACAGAGGAGACTGCAATGAGCGCAGAGCAACAACAAGATTTGTGCGGCCGGGCTAAATCAGACCAGCCGGCTGCTGAGAGAGTCAGTCGACGTGACTTGCTGGTCGCCGGTACTGCAGCGGCAGCAACACTCATGCTATCCCCAGGTGTACTGGCACAATCGACTCGACCAAGATTCAGACGCATTCCAACCCAGTACATCGCCGCCCTGGGTGACCCGCAGGCACACTCCGGCAGCAACGCCCAGGAGTGGGGTTTATGGCGCAAAGATCCGGGTCCGCGTGGTGTTGATCTGGATGACTACGACAGATTGCAGGCCAACGGCGGGGTTGCCCCGGCAAGATGGATCTTGGATAACCAGGACTGGTGGCTGGAAGAACACGGGTTGATTATGGAACAACCTGAATTCCCTCTCCCTGCCGGCCTTTATCTGGTCACGGGTGACCGCGCGACTCAGGCGGTGCTGACTGTGCATCCCATGGCGGGTGACGGGACTCAGAATTGGGAGCTCGACAACGACGCGTCGATTTATGACGTGACCCATCTGCGCTGCCGTTCCGCTCGTTACACCCCGGCAACCAGCGGTGGGTCGTGCTCACCCGCGCAAGCGAGGAAGTCGGACTTTCCGGTCAGACCCGGGGCGGTGATGCCTGGGGTTGATGGCTGTAAGCAACAGGATTATTCGGTCTTGATTGTGAGGGGTGTTGCTTAGCATCAAGTCTTAGCTGTTAGCGTAGTAATTTAGCAGTCCTAACATGCAAGAGCCGACCTCGTATTCGGTCCCAAAACGCGCTTAGCCCACAGCAAGTCGCCGAGATGTTCCATAGTAAACGTGGTCTGTCCCCTATTCTTGTCCTTTTCCCGCTGAGCCTCCGCTATGAGCGAATTGATGTATGCTGTTGAACCTGATAACAACAACTCACAACAATAAAAATTGGAGTGAAGATCATGCACGCCAGCTCTCACATCCGCTTATCCCTCTGCCTTTTATTCATAGCCGCTCTTGTTGCCTGCTCGCCTGAGCAGAGCGAGCCGACGGCGGATGCAGCCACCGCAACCGCCACTACTGCTGACACGGTCAGTACCAGCGAACCCAGCAATGAAGTCCAGATACGCTGGACCACCTACGGCATACCCCATGTTAAGGCAGACAGCTGGGAAGGGCTGGGCTACGGTTTTGCCCATGCCATTGCCAGCAACACCATCTGTGTACTGGCTCGGGAATTTGTCACCGTTCGTGGCGAACAGGCCAAATATTTTGGCGCCAGTGAACGCAATATTAACCAGGACGCTTTCCATCAGGCTTTGCTGCATCCTGCCAAGCTCAATGCCTATCTGGCCTACGGCTCGGAAGACACCCGTGCCATGGACGCCGGTTATGTGGCCGGCTATAACAATTTCATTGCATCCCATGCAGGCAATATGCCCGCCTCCTGCAATAACGCCGCCTGGATAACGTCCATCACCGAAAGGGATTTGGCCCGCATGGCCCTCGGCGTCGGCATTCGCTATGGCCTCGGTCGTGTCACTACCGAGATTGCTACCGCCCAACCCGGTGTGGAATTGGCGCAGTTAAATCCGCTGGATCTTTTCGTCGATCCGCAAATGATCGGCAGCAACGCGCTGGGCTTTGGCAGTGCCCTCACCGACACCGGACGTGGCATTCTCATGGGCAATCCCCATTACCCCTGGCATGGTCCATCCCGTTTTCACCTGGCCCACTTAATCTTGCCGGGTGAGGTAAATGTGATGGGTGTCGGTTTGATAACTACCTCCCGGATTGCCATTGGCTTTACCGAAAACATCGCCTGGTCCCATACCGTATCCACGGCACTGCGATTTACCATGTTTCGTCTCGATGTCGTCGACGGCAATCCCATGGCTTATCGACTGGGTGACGATGTGCGCACCATCGAAGCGATTGAAGTGGATGTGGAAACCGAACAGGGCAATGTCACTCGCACGATTTATATGACCCACCTTGGTCCCGTGGTAGTGAGTGAATCCACCCCATGGAACGATCAGTACGTTTATGTGATGCGCGATGTGAATTACGAGAACTACCGTTCCGGGGATCAATACAAAGCGATTAACAAGGCGCACAACGTGGTCGAACTGCGCGAGGCACTCGCCACCCATCAGGGAGCGGCCTTCGTCAATACCATCGCGGCGGACAAAGACGGTGGAGTGCTGTATGCCGACATGTCAGCCATACCCAATGTGTCTGCCGAATTGATCGAACGCTGCGCGGTGGATACAGAGAGCGGCGCGCGAGTTATTACCTTGAACGGTTCTGACCCAAATTGCGACTGGCAGGTAGATCCAAGTGCTGCCTACCCGGGCCTGATGCCACCTTCCGCGCAACCCAGCCTGATTACCGATACCTATGTGAGCAATAGCAACGATTCCTATTGGCTGTCCAATGTGGATCAGCGCCTCGAAGGCTTCTCACCGATTATTGGCAACGAACAGACAGCCCGTTCACTGCGAACCCGTGCCGGATTGAAATTCGTGGAAGAAAGATTGAACTCCGGCGAGAAATTTTCCCAACAATCTGTGCAGGATTTATTGTTCAGTCATCGCCACTACGGCGCCGAATTATTACTCGATGACATCCTCAAGGTTTGTGCGCCAGACGTGGATTTAGCCGAGGCCTGCAGCATTCTTTCCAATTGGGATAGACGCCAGGACGTGGACAGCGTTGGCGCGCTGATCTTCAATCGGTTCTGGGACATAGCCCGCGATCTGGGTGATCATTACGCGGTGCCTTTCGATGTGGACGATCCGATTCACACCCCGAGTGGATTAAAGATCGACCAAGCGGCGACCCAGGAATTCATTGTCGCCGCACTGACCGAGGCGGTGGCTTCATTGCATGACGCCGGCATACCGCTGGATGCTAAATGGGGCGACGTGCAGTTCGCCATGCGCAACGGCGAGAAGATCGGCATACCTGGCGGATCGGGCCGTCAGGGCATGTTCAGTGTAATCAATTCACGCTTCGATGCGGATAAGGGCGGCTTCAACCCTATCACCAGCGGCAACAGCTATATCCAAACGGTTACCTGGGATGCAGACGGCACACCGAATGCCAAAGCGATTCTTACCTACTCACAGTCGCCGGAACCGGATTCGGAATTCTATGCCGACATGACCAAACTGTATTCACAGAGTCAGTGGGTGGATTTGCCGTTTACGGATGAAGAAATTGAGGCTAATAAATTGAAAGA
>JADFOC010000231.1 GCA_022563075.1 Pseudomonadota bacterium | reverse complement strand
GTCCGGCTCTTCCAAGGCGGAGCGCAGGGAAACAATGCCAATTAGCAGAAAGAACTGGAACAACATGGAGACCAGCCTGGCGTCTGTCCATTCCCACCAGGTGCCCCAACTGACACTGCCCCAGATAGAACCCGTTGCCAGCGTCAAAAATGAAAACCAGGCCCCCAACGGTGCCGCCGTTTTAGCCACCATATCGGCCAACTTCATCCGCCATACCAGCGTAATCGCGCCGGCTACCGCCATTATTGGAAAAAATGCCAGCGAAGTACCAGCCACCGCTACATGCACTATGAGGATTCGAGAAGTGTAACTCTGCTGATAATCAGGCGGCAGGTAGAGCAGTGCCCAGACTACGCCCACGGCCAGAAAAATAAACATGGCGCCGATAAGCCAGGGCAGCCATTTACTGGACAGTTCATAGAACCACTTGGGTGAGCCCAATTTGGAAAACCACAACCACATAATTCTTTGTTCTCTCGCTTTTCATTGACCGATTTTAAATATACCACGCGGGCACGACTGATCCCTGTTACGTATTGTAACGCATTGTAATCATACGGTAATAGTTCAGGAAACCTCTTTTAACTCACACTGATTCTGAGCGCCGCGGCAGACGCCAACGGAGCCAAGCTCAACGCGCCGGCTAACATGGCTAACATTAAGGATAGGAAACCTGTTGGCGAAACGCTATTCAAACTGGCTTGAACCGCCAGGGTACCGAATATCAGCACCGGCACACTCATAGGCAGAGTGATTACCGCCAGTATTAATCCCCGACTGCCCAGGCCAACCGTCAGCGCCACGGCAATAGAGCCAATTAAACTCAATATCGGTGTTCCAATCAGCAGTGAGACAAACAGCGTCAGGTAGGCTTCGGAGGGCAGGCTCAGCATGTATGCCAGCAAGGGAGATATTAGCACCACGGGCAAGCCACTCACCAACCAGTGACTGATATTCTTCGCCAAGACCATGAAATATAGCGGATGCGGACTCAGCAGCAGTTGTTCCAGTGAGCCATCTTCATAATCTGATCGATAGAGATTGTCCATCGAAAGCATCGACGCCAGCAGTACCGATATCCAAATAACCCCGGCCGCAATCTCACTCAGACGATCGCCATCCGGGCTGATACCGATGGGAAACAGCGATACCACAATGATGAAGAACATGAACGGGTTGATGACATCGTTCTTCCTTTTATAGGCAATCAATAAATCTCGTTTCAGCGTGGCGCGGAACGCGCTGGCTGTAGTGGTTCCACCCGCTGTCATTGCCCTACCCCAGACTCAAGGTTTGCAGCTCGGCTAAATCAAGCTGGTGGTGGGTAGTGACAATGACGGCGCCACCGGCACTCGCATGGTCTCGCATTAGCGCTTCCAATTGTTTTATGCCCCTCGCATCCAGGGTGGTAAACGGCTCGTCCAATACCCACAATCGGGCTTGGCTGATCAACAATCGCGCCATCGATACCCGCTGCTGCTGACCAGCCGAAAGCGTATAGGATTGTGACTCTTCGTATCCTCGCAAACCAACATCAGCCAATGCCTTATACAGATCGGCCTCATCGACCGATTGCTGTAAACTACAGGCCCATCGCAGATTCTCTAATGGAGTCAACACTTTGCTAACGCCGGTCCGATGACCGATATACAGCAGGGAGCCAAAAAAGCTGTCGGTCTGCGACCCTATCTCTTCGCCATACCAGTGAACGGTACCGTCATAGCTGTCGTTCAGACCGCATAGAATCCGCAACAGGGTGGTTTTGCCACTGCCATTGCTGCCCTGTACTTGCAGTACCTGGCCCTCTACCAGCTCGAAACTCAACTGCCGAAAGAGAACCCGTTCACCGCGCTCGCAGAACAATTCATCGGCAGCCAGCATAGCCTGATCGCTCTGCTTAGCACTGGCAATAGCTGTTGAATCAGTTGCCATGAAGGCTTTAGTTACCTGGTTTATTTGGGAGCTCGTTGTAAGCAGGCGCGATTATAGCTAACAACCACCCCTAATTAGTACCTCAACAACTTCGGCACTGCCGGGAAATATACCCACGATTGCCACGCTTAGTCCGCTGTCGACTATCCTTAATAGTGCCGCAAACCTGCGCAGGACAACAATTGATGGCCGAAGAAGACAGAGAGGAAGAGGAAGCAAAAGAGGACCCGCTCGCGTTAATTGAGGCTAGAGCGAAGAACCAGCTGAATTATATATTCATCGCGGGAATAACTTCGTTGCTGTTTATAGCCTGTCTGGGATTCACCTACGTGAGCCTGAGCGCCCGCGTAATCTCTTCAACACAAGCGCCGCTCGCCGAAATGACTTATTTGGCAGGAAATGTCAGCGAAGAGTTTTCCAACCTTAACCTGGCCGTCGAATTCCATAATCACCAGATGGAAGCAATCAGCAGAAGACTCGATGCAATCAATCCCAGTGTCGATGAACACCAATTTGCCCTCCTGCAGCAAGTAATGCTGGGGCAGGAAAAAGATTTTCAGTATTTTCTGGACACGGTGAAGCTGGCAGTGCATGGCTTGTCAGAAATGGTCAGCGGCTCCAGGGGTTGGCGAGACGAATTTAACAGCAAATTAGACGCCGCTATTTCCAATAGTAAAGGTCGTGAATTTCGATTGAATAACGATTCACCAGTAGCTGCCGAAGCCGACTCAAACCAAAACATGAATCCAGAGAATTCTGTACTCACGCCCTAAGCAGAAAGAGCACATAGCCTTGACTTCAGCAGAATCATTTCGCATCAGCACCCTCGACTCAAAAACCAGATTTAGTGGATTGTTGGCGATTGTGATAATTATCAGCAATATAGTTGCTACTGTATTTTGCATTTATATCTTACTAAATCTACATGACACCCTGGATATCAGATCCGGCAAGCAATTACTGGATCAGATCCATGCAGACTATGCAGCATTTGAGGAAATCGAAAGCAAAACCAGAATCAGCATGGCGACAGTACGGAATTTAGAAGCGTCGATTGATTTGAAGATTAGTGAACGCCACATTCTTGATACTGCAAACAAAATGTACGAAAGCGAGCGCGACTACCAGCTGTTCTTTCGACTACTGAAGGTGAATATTTACTATCTAACTTCACAAATTCCTGGCACATATTCCTGGTATGAAATTTATGGGCCCGAAATAGACAAGGCTATAGAGCGCAGCCAATCTCGACAATTACAAATTCTACAGGTTCGGAAATATTATCAAGAACTGATTTAGAAAGCCCAACTCTCCGATCTATGCAGGCTGTTCGAGGCAATTCGATTTAGTGTGCACCAGGCTCATCAGATTGGCTTCTGCTTCGGACAAGCCAAATTGGTGCATGAGTTGATCCTTGTCGATACCAAGATCCAGCAATTTGTTAGCCTGGGTGAGGTTGGTATCCAGAGTCTTGTTGGCTTTTATCTCGTCTTGTTTTTGACTGGTCTTGTCTAATTGTCGTTCTGCCAGTCGCAGCCGTTTTACTAACCCAGAGATGTTGCGGGCCAGGCAATCAGATTCGTTCCGATTATTCGCTTTAAGTTCCAGCAGCTGTAGCTGTAAATTCCTGACTCTGGACAATAAATAAACACTGACAATTGATACATTAATTGCCAGCAAAAAATAAAATAATGATTGATCAATATAGTTGGTAAACACCTGTCTCTCCTTGACGTGGATCTTCCCCCGGCTTTTCCTGTGCCGGGGCTACGAATCTGGACTAATTCCACTCAGTTAAGCGAGCCTTCAATCGCATCGCTGCCTGACTGTGAATTTGACTGACGCGCGATTCACTGACACCGATTACTTCTCCAATTTCCTTCAAATTCAATTCTTCGTCGTAGTACAAAGCCAGTACTAATTTTTCTCGATCCGGCAATCCATCAATAGCCTTGGCCAGATGCGCCTTAAAAGTATCTCGTTGTAATCCATCACAGGGGCCCGGCAACTCCCCTGCTGCCAGCTCGATAGCAGAATCATCACCTTCCATGATGTCATCGTAACTGAAGAGGCGACTGCCCGATGCATCCTGCAAGATGGCATAGTAGGCATCGAGATCAATTTCCAGTTCCTTGGCTATTTCGCTATCTTTCGCATCTTTACCGGTACGCGCCTCGATCAGCTTAATTGCTTCCGCCACCTTGCGCGATTTGCGATGCACAGATCTCGGTGCCCAGTCTCCCTTACGAACTTCATCCAACATGGAGCCTCGAATTCTGATGCCCGCATAGGTTTCAAAGCTAGCCCCCTTTGAGACATCATATTTTTTTGCAGCTTCCAACAAGCCAATCATGCCCGATTGAATAAGATCATCAATCTGCACACTGGCTGGCATTCTCAACAGCAAGTGATGGGCGATGCGTTTTACCAGTGAGGCATAGCGCTCAACCACTTCATTCAGATATTCTTCTTTCGCATTGCCATCGGCTTGAACATTGTCGTATACGGATGCCCCAGTAGCTGAAGTCATTATCAGTCATCCCGTTTTAGTGTAATACTAATCGCTCCACAAAAAACTCAAGATGTCCTCGTGGCTGGTCCATGATGGGCCATTCACTAACAGTCTTAGCCAGTTTCTTGTAAGCAATCGAAGATTTGCTTCCGGGGAATGCTTGAAGTGCAGCCTTTTGTTTTTGTACGGCTTTGCGCACCGAATCGTCGAATGGAATATCCCCTGCATAGCGCAGAGTTACGTCCAGAAATCGATCCGTAACGTGTACAAGTTTATTGAACAGGTTTCGACCTTCCTTTGGTGACCTGGTCATATTGGCTACAACTCTGAACCGTGTTACTTGGTGTTCCCGATTCAGAATTTTTATCAGTGCATAGACATCTGTTATTGATGATGGTTCGTCACAGACTACCAACAGGATTTCCTGTGAGGCACGGACAAAACTTATCACCGTGTCTGAAATCCCTGCTGCTGTATCGATTACAAGAACATCCATTTGGTCATCCAGCGCATGAAAGGCGCTAATCAGACCCGCATGTTCTTGTGGACCCATCGATGCTAATGCTTGTGTGCCAGACGATGCTGGTATCACTTTTATGCCCCCGGTTGCGTCAATTAGGATGTCCTTTAAATCACACTTCCCTGCCAGAACATCCGATATATTTCTTGTTGCTTTCACTCCTAATAACAGGTCGA
>JADFOC010000230.1 GCA_022563075.1 Pseudomonadota bacterium | reverse complement strand
CCAGTTCTGCCTTTCTCTTTAGACGCATCGAAGGCCTGTCAGTCTTCAAAATCGGTCGCCAGTCTTCCTGGCAAGGCGGCTTAGGCAACCGCGGCACAGTGTAGGCAAACCTACATGAGCATCGGCAGTCCTGAACCAATGAATGTCCTATGGGCATACGATCCCACCGGAAAAACAAAAAAGGCAGAACCTCTCAGCTCTGCCTTTCTGTTTCGATAAATCGGTGATCTACCAGACATTAAAATCAGTTGCCAGGGTGAGGATTAATGCTTCCTGGCAAGGCGGCTTAGGCAACCGCAGCACAGTGTAGGCAAACCTACCTGAGCATCGGAAGGTTTAAGCCAACGCCGCCAGGGAGGATAAGACCGCTATTATCTAGCTTGCCGTGATGTCCCAGGCTTCGAAATCGGCCGTTAGGGAGTGGATTAATGCTCCGTAACGAGAAAGCCCGAGATTTTGGCGCGCAATGTATATAACAATACATGAGCACCAAAATTTCGGGCCGACGAAGTGAGGGAGTATTAAGACCTCCCTAACGGCCGATTTTACATCATGCCGCCCATGCCACCCATATCCGGCATTCCGCCAGGACTACCAGCAGCGCCCTTCTCTTCCGGTAATTCGGTTACCATGGCCTCGGTAGTAATCATCAGAGACGCTATCGAACCGGCGGCTTGAAGCGCAGCTCTGGTCACCTTCGCTGGATCAAGAATGCCCATGTCAATCATGTCGCCATACTCGCCAGTAGCCGCATTAAAGCCGAAGTTACCTTTACCTGTCTTGACTTTATCCAGCACCACGGAAGCTTCTTCACCGGCATTAGCGACAATCTGACGCAGGGGAATGGTTGCTGCTTTCAGCATAATAGCGATACCCACATTTTGATCGTCATTATCGCCCTTCAATCCTTCTACCGCTTGTAAGGCTCGGATCAGGCCAACACCGCCACCTGGCACCACGCCCTCTTCAACCGCCGCTTTGGTAGAATGGAAAGCATCTTCCACCCGGGCTTTCTTTTCTTTCATTTCGATTTCTGAGCCGGCGCCTACTTTAATAACGGCGACTCCGCCCGCCAGCTTGGCTACGCGTTCCTGCAATTTTTCCTTGTCGTAGTCAGAAGACGTTTCTTCTATCTGTGCGCGAATCTGGGCAACTCGACCTTTGATATTCTTGCTGTCGCCGCCGCCGTCGATAATTGTCGTATTTTCTTTGGAAATATTGACACGTTTTGCAGATCCCAGGTCTTCGATAGTTGCACCTTCCAAATCCAGGCCCACTTCCTCTGAAATCACCTTGCCACCGGTGAGAATCGCAATATCTTCCAGCATGGCTTTACGTCGATCACCAAATCCTGGTGCTTTAACGGCGGCGACTTTGACGATGCCGCGCATATTGTTAACCACTAGCGTGGCCAATGCCTCACCCTCGACATCTTCGGCGATCACCAGCAGGGGTCTCCCTGCCTTGGCAACGCTCTCGAGTAGACCCAACATGTCACGTATATTGGAAATCTTCTTATCCACGATAAGAATGAGCGGATTCTCCAGATCAGCACCCATGGTTTCCTGATTATTGATGAAATACGCAGACAAATAGCCACGATCGAACTGCATACCTTCAACCACTTCCAGTTCATTTTCCAGACCAGAACCATCTTCAAAGGTGATGACGCCTTCTTTGCCGACCTTTTCCATAGCTTCCGCTATGATTTTACCGACCTCGGGGTCGTCATTAGCTGAAATAGTGCCTACCTGCGCAATCGCTTTCGAATCTTTACAGGGAACGGACATCTTGCCGATTTCTTTAACCAGGGCAATCACAGCCTTATCGACCCCGCGCTTAAGATCCATCGGATTCATACCCGCGGCGACCGACTTCAATCCTTCATTGAGAATGGATTGGGCGATAACTGTGGCGGTTGTGGTGCCGTCACCCGCCTCATCAGAAGTTTGCGAAGCCACTTCTTTGAGCATCTGGGCACCCATATTTTCGAACTTGTCTTCCAGCTCAATTTCTTTCGCTACTGACACCCCATCTTTGGTCACCGTAGGTGCCCCAAAAGACTTGTCCAGTATCACGTTGCGGCCCTTAGGACCCAAGGTTATCCTAACTGCATCAGCAAGAATATTTACACCTTGCAATAATTTTTGGCGTGCTGCGTCGCCGAATTTTACGTCTTTAGCCATTTTGATTAATTCCTATCTTGTCTAATTGATTATTGGGGTCGAATAAATGTATTTATCTTAAGATTCGATAACGCCAAAAATTTCGCTTTCACTTAAAATCAGTAACTCTTCATCGTCAATTTTTATGGTATTACTGGAGTACTTGCCGAATACCACGGTGTCTCCAACTTTTAGATCGATTGGCTGAGTCTTTCCGTTTTCCAGACGCTTCCCTGGCCCAACTGCAAGTACTTCCCCCTGTGCTGGCTTTTCAGCGGCCGAACCTGGCAGCACGATACCCCCTGCGCTGGTTGTTTCTTCTTCCTCACGTCGCACTACGACACGATCTTGTAAAGGCCGGATATTCATTACTTAACTCCTGATTCAAATGATTTGATTGACAATGTTAAAACTAAAATAATCACCCCAGCCCCGGTGGCTGAAGTAATCAAGCTCGATTTACAAATTTGAAGCCACAGCTACCGATTTCCGGTTTTCCACGGCATATTCATTGTTGTGAACCTAGATGGGGATTATCGGAGATATTTCAATGGCATACATGCCATCTACTCGTATATTTTTTAAATTACTCTATGCTCTTTTTTTAAGTATATGATTTTAAAGGTTTTATCTATTTTTATGGCTGCTTGCCCGAGTGCTCGTCATCGATGCCGGGCAGCTTCGGCGTACTCCTAGCATCTTCCGTGTATTCTCCCTCATAGACGTTGCCATTTCCAGCACCATAATCTCTCGAACTGGTACCGGATCGAAAACTGAAGCTGCTACCTCCATGGCCCCTGGCCAATGTATTCATCACCCCCGCACGGATAATCCTGCGGGCCAAAGGTCTTCGCAACGGGCCAGTAAGTAAGATGAAGCCAATGGTATCGGTGATAAATCCCGGGGTCAGCAGCAAGGCGCCGGCACCGGCTAACAACATTCCTTCTATTATTTCCTGCGCGGGCAACTCACCGGATTGGAGTCGTTGATTGGCTCGCAAGAGGGTAGAAAGCCCTTGCCGCTTGAGTATCTGCACACCGATCACCGCAGTAGCCACAACCAGAATGAGAGTAGGGAAGCCTCCAATAAGGTCGCTTACCTCGAATAACAGCATCATCTCGGTGAGTGGCACCACGATGAAGAAAATGAGCAGAAACCGCACTACAGCCTCCTGTTAAATTTACACTGGACCCACTTTATCACGATAATGAGCGAACTTATTGAATTTCAAACATCCGCTAAGGACCCAGATTGAGTAAAAAAGAACGCATATGGCAGGTGGTTCATCAAATCCCGAAGGGGAAAGTCGCGAGTTATGGACAGGTGGCAAAAATGGCTGACTTGCCTGGCTATGCACGCTATGTCGGTTACGTCATGAAGTCATTGCCCAGCGACAGCAAACTCCCCTGGCACAGGGTGGTTAACGCCCGCGGGAGATTGTCTTTTGTGCGTGACAGTCGGGAGTATCAAACGCAGAAATCGAAGCTGGAAGCCGAGGGTGTAATCTTTGTTAATGGTCAGTTTTCGCTTACAACCTATCGCTGGAATCAGGACGAGACATAGCCAACCTGAGTATTCCCATAGCTTTTCATTAGTTTGCCTACCCAGAGCAATAAACACAGCCCCGGAATTACCATGAGGGTGGTCAGCACGAAAAATATGACCCAATCGCCATTGAGAAAATCGATAACCACGCCGCTACCCGCTGCCAATGTGGTTCTGCCGAAGTTCGAAATCGAAGACATCAGTGCATATTGCGTTCCGGTGTAGGTGCGACTGGTGAAATAAGACATAAACGAAATAAAAGCAACGACAGCCATGGCCTGAAAGAAATTATCAATCACTAACGCCAGCATGAATAAATTCGTGTTAGGACCCACTACGGCCAGCAAGGCAAACATCAGGTTGGCTGCCGCCATGGCCACGCCAGCGACAAATAGCCCTCTAATGACACCGAAGCGTGTATTGATCAATGCGCCGAAAATGGAAAATACCGCCGTCAGCAGGCCACCGAAGAACTTCTGATAGAAACCGATTTGATCGATGGTAAAGCCTAACTCGACGTAGAACACCAATGACATGCGCCCCAGCATTGCTTCACCCAATCTGAAAACCATCAGCAACAGCAGCACAGAAAAGGCCAATTTGAAGCCACAGCGACGGAAAAATTCACTAAACGGCTCCACCACAAAAAGCAAGAACCAGACCTGCATCGACTCTTTTGATCTCGCTGCAACCAACTCCGGTGGCGAGTCTGTTGTTTCGGGCGATGGAGTTAAGAACGTGAGCGCAATCAACAGTAGATAAATCAGAATAAGAAAACGATAAACTACTGCCCAGGAAAACCCGATCGTCTCACCACCCAGCGCTAATGCTAATGCGCCACCGATGAATCCGTATCCTGCGTACCAACCTATGGTGCTCATGGCGGCGGCATAAGGCATCTTGGCATCCATCTCTTCTTCGGAAAAAATAGTGATTCGATAGGCGTCAACCGAAATATCGAGTGTGGCCGAAAAAGTGGCAATTGCTAGCGCTACAATACTAACAAGAAAAAGATTTTCGCTCGGATCACTGAAGCTGATGCAGCCGATGAGTACTGCAATCGCAATCAGGCAAAGCAAAATCCAAGACCGCCGCTGGCCAAACCTATGGTAAAGGTAGGGTAGTTTTATTTTGTCAATAAACGGTGCCCATACCCAGTTAAAAGCATAAACAGTTGCGATAGCACCGACAAAACCAATGGTGGATCTTGAAAAACCTGACTCCTGCAGCCAGAGCGTTAACACTGATCCATGTAACACGAAAGGAAAACCACTGCAAAAACCGAACAGAAGAATAGGCAGAAATCGCTTATCTCTTAACTGCTGGATTGATTCTTTGAAAGAAATAGCTCGTTGCAATGTAATCCCCTAGCGGGCACTTAACTACGATTTGAATTTTTTGCGATTCAGTCGCGGAAATTATTGTATTGAAGGGGAATACCCAGCTTAGCATCCTTTAACAGTGACATGACTTGCTGCAAATCATCCCGTT
>JADFOC010000005.1 GCA_022563075.1 Pseudomonadota bacterium | reverse complement strand
TGGGCGTAGGCCACGGCATCCGCCAGTAAAACCTTGGCTACCCCGGCAATTTTAGCGGCGGCCTCGGCCACGCCCTTACAGCCTTTGCCGACAACCAGAACATGAACATCCTTATCGACCTTCAGGGCTGCGGTAACGGTTTTCAGTGTCCCCTCTTTCAGGGTTTTATTGTCATGTTCTGCTAAAACTAAAGCGGTCATCAGATGGCCCCCTCTTTCCTGAGCTTGCCGACCAACTCCTCAACGCTTGCAACCTTGATCCCGGTTTCGCGTTTGGTCGGCTCTTCAACCTTGAGGCTTTTCAACCGGGGAGAAATATCAACGCCGTAATCTTCAGGAGTTTTCAAATCAATCGGTTTTTGTTTAGCCTTCATGATGTTTGGTAATGAGGCATAACGCGGTTCATTGAGCCTGAGATCGGTAGTGATGACCGCGGGCAGATTCAATAGCACGGTTTGTTCGCCGCCATCTATCTCGCGAGTCACCTCTATTTTTCCATCCTTCAACTCAGCTTTACTGGCAAATGTTCCCTGCGGATAATTGCACAGCGCGGCTAACATCTGACCAACCTGGTTATTGTCAGTGTCAATTGACTGTTTACCCAGGATCACCAAATCGATCTGCTCCTTCACCACCACCGCCTGCAGTATCTTGGCGATCTCGAGGGGCTCGATATGCAAATCGGTTTTTACCAAAATACCGCGGTCGGCACCCAGTGCCAAGGCGGTGCGAATCTGCTCCTGACAAACCTGAGGTCCAATTGATATCGCTATAATTTCTTCCGCCGAGCCCGCCTCTTGCATTCGAATCGCTTCTTCGATGGCAATTTCGCAAAATGGGTTTATCGCCATTTTCGCGTTGGTTAAATCTACGCCAGTGCCGTCGGACTTTACTCGGACCTTAACGTTGGCGTCTACGACGCGTTTTACTCCCACAAGAATCTTCATGGATTCTCCAGATTTAAAAAGTTCCAGGATTACTTTGATCGAACGGGTTGGTGCGCGCCGCCCAGAAAAAAAGGGGCTAATGATGCCGTTTTTGCCAAGTCAGGTCAACCGGGTCTACCTGGCCGGATTGTCAGGCTGAACTACACTTTGGCTAGCATTTCATTTTACTCAACCACACGAGATCCAAGCTGATGCAAAACACAACAGGGATGCGCAGACTCCAGCAAGCCTTTTTAATAGCAAGCTTCGCCGTCGCCTTGCCAGGATGTGGATTCCTGACGGCGCCGATTGGCCTGGCTGGGGCAGAACTCGCTAGTGCGGGTGTTAAAACGGTAGATTATGGAATCAATACCGGTGTCAAGGCGGCAGAGCATGGAATAAATGCCGGTGTTAAGGTGGCAGATTATGGCCTTAGCAAGTCTGAAATAGCGGCAAAATTTATCCAGGCAGCTTCGATAAAAGGATATAAGAAATCCAAGGAAATAATTGCGGCGTCGATTGAATTCGCGTTATCGGGTCCAACTCCGAAGGAGCAAGAAACAGTTGCCCAACAGGTTGCGCAGTGAGCGATTAGCCTGGTTGTTAACCCTCTTCTTTGGGTGCGCGACCCAGTTCAAAGAACTGGTTGCTACTCCAGATACCGGTGATGATTTCCGATTCGGTGATTCTTTGTTCCGCTTGATCTACCAGGCGATAGAACAAAGCGCGCGTGAGCAGCGCATTTAAGCCACTGCGCACATGGACAATCGGGTGTGGTTCGCCGGTGTTCGCATCCGTATCGACCGCCAGCGCGTGATCGCTGTCGACAATCACCGTCTCGCCGGTGTTGGTGGTAAATTGGACAGTTTGAGATTTACCGCTGCCGGCAGTATCCATCAGGGTCGCGACGAAGGGGCAGTCCTCTACTTGGATTCTGACTTTTTCCTCAGGAGTGACGAGATAGTATTGATTATCTTTGTCTCGCATCAGTATCGACGCAAAAAGCTGGACCATGGCCGGCCTTCTAATGGGCTTTCCCTCATGCCACCAGGTGCCATCACGGGCAATCAGCATATCCATGTCACCGCAGAATGGCGGATTCCAGAGATGCACAGGCGCCGGACCTCTGCCCTTGATGCGTCTTTCTAACGCAACAGGGTCAAGCTTGGTTTTCGATTCAGCTTGATCGGATTTGGTAATTGTCCTATCCCGTGGTAAGGGCCAATTTTTCGAAATATGCTTGCAATACAGGCAGCAGTAAAGACCCTGGCTGATCGCCGTAGAGACTCAGCAGGCCACTGCCCGCCTCGACTTGCACAAAATCTACCAGACTACCGGATGCCACATCCAGAATAATAATCTGCACCACAACTCGATCCAAGCCAAACTTACTGACGATGCCCTGACTGGAATCGTTGCGCAGACTGGCAATGATTTCACTCCAGCTGCCCAATTTATCATCCCAGTGAAGAAGTTTGGGATAAATCACGAAATTCGCGCCTGCCATGCCCGCAGAGACCAGTGAAAAATCGACTGATTCCGGATACAGCCCAGTACGAACCTGGCTAAAACTAGTGAGAATGGCATTCTCAACTGCCGCGGTTAGCACCTTCGAGTGTTCGGCACTGATGTCGGCCAGTGCATTACTGCGCGCCAGATAGAGGCGCGCATCACGCGGTAAAACCCAGCGGCTGCTGCGATGCACAGCTTCGGTGCGGATCAGTCCGCTCGCCTGCATGAGTTGATGGGATTCGTAGTAAATCGAGTTCATGGTCGAACACTCACTCAAGAGTACAAGTAACAAGCAGATCAAACGCATCGACATAACCAATCATCCTTCCATAACAAAAACGAATTGTGAGAGTATTTTTCTGCAGCTTTACTGCTAAAAAATTCGTGATTACTCTTTACTACCTAAGCACATACTGCGCCAATCTCAATTCGATGATCTAAGCTTGAATCCTCAGCCAAGCAAACAAAGTATGAAATACTCTCTTACTTTTTTGATCAACTGCTATAGTTAATTACAAGTCGATCTATCACAGCTTGTGTTGATCGCAATACGCTTCTTAAGTGGCTAGTGACCAAGCTTAAAAAGCTTTACAGGGAAGTTCAATTCACGGATGAATTTGTACTGCCACAGGAAGTGGCAAAGGAAGCGCCTGCAGAAATCTCGGCGCTGTTCAAGGGTTTAGGGTCAACCGCATAGCAACTCGGAAGCGTGGCGCTCGAGTGCTACCGGAGCTTCAGTTATTTGCCGATCGACTAGGGTAACTGTAGACGCCAGTGGTACACTTGGTACTAGAAATCGCAACTAATACCAGGCCAACACCATCGCTGCTTCATGCCTGACTTAATTCCCGAATCGGCATTCGCCGAAATATTTACCAACGGCACTCCACTTCTGGACGTTCGGGCACCCGTCGAATTTCACCGCGGCGCCTTTCCCAATGTAACCAACCTGCCCCTGCTAACCGATGATGAGCGCGAGGCTGTTGGCAGCAAATACAAACAACAGGGCCAACAAGCCGCAATCACGTTGGGCACCGAACTAGTTGGTCGCGATGTGCGAGCACAACGCCTGTCCCATTGGCTGAAATTCCTGCAACAGAGCCCCTCGGCGATGCTCTACTGTTTCCGCGGCGGCATCAGATCACAAATAGTGCAGGACTGGCTGCAGGAGCAAGGCTGCTCGGTCGCCCGGATAGAGGGTGGCTATAAAGCACTGCGAAATTTTCTGCTGGATACACTGGCGCGGGTAAGCGATTCTAGCGAGTTCTTAATCGTGGCCGGCAAGACCGGTAGCGGCAAGACGCATTTGATTCGTGCAATTACTAACAGCATTGACCTGGAAGGTTTGGCAAATCACCGCGGCTCGGCGTTCGGAAAACGTACTAGCTCGCAGCCCAACCAGATCAATTTTGAAAATAATCTCGCTATTGATTTGCTGAAACTGCCTTATCAAACCAGTCATAAAATATTTCTCGAAGATGAGAGCCGCGCTATCGGGTCATTGTCCATCCCTCTGAGCTTTCACCGTAAGATGCTTGGGTCACAAATTGCGATTGTCGAAGAGGCTATGGATTTTCGCGTCGACACCATCTTGAACGATTATATCGTTTCAAACTACCTGGATTACAAACAATCAAACCCGGCAGAGTGCGAAGAACTGTTTGCGACTTTTCTGCTGTCAAGCCTGGAACGAATAAAGAAACGACTCGGTGGCAAAAACTATGATTCAATAAAAATCAGCATGCAGTACGCATTGACCAGTCAGCGTGAAACGACTGACATGCAAGTACACCAGACGTGGATTAAAAGCCTGCTGCTTGATTACTACGACCCTATGTATGACTACCAGCTGAACAAAAAATCTCAACGTGTCGTCTTCCGCGGATCACAAACGGAATTTTTGGCCTGGTCTCATCATCTGAACCGGCAATCACAGTAGACTTACCATGACTATCAATCGTTTTGATATCCAGCCTTTGCTCGATGCACTGGATAACGATCACACGGTGATTACACCGAATCACCGCAGCGCGAATGCCATTTTTCAAAGCTATGCGGCAACCAAAGACCAAGACAGCACATGGCCACGACCTCGAGTATTTGCCATCGACATCTGGCTGCAACAGCTTTGGCAAACTGCGTCAGGATATGGCCTCGACCCTTTCTATAGAATTGATCTTCTCGACAAATTCAATGAACAGTTTGTTTGGGTAAAATTACTGCGTTCCAGCAGTGATAGATTTCCTCTGCTTAATATCTACGAAGCAGCCGCATCAGTTGCCAGAAGCTACCAGGTATACAAGCAGTGGCAGTTCGCAGAAGACCCGGATATAGGCAAATACAAAGGGGCACAGGATTTTCAGGTGTTCTTGGGTTGGGCCGAGCAATTCCAGACCTTTTGCCAGGACGAACAACTAATTGGGCTCACCGACGCAACCAGCCTGATCATTGCCAATCTCAGTAAGCTGGGACACTTGATACCCGAAAAGCTATTATTAGTTAACTTCAACCGACCACCACCGCTTTACTCAGAACTATTTTCAGCATTGTCGGCGAACACGGATCTAAACAGCTTGACCGAATCCGACATCACTGCGAGTGTGACCCTGGATGAATTTTCTCTGGGCAATGAGACGACTATTCGCTATCAGTTTCCGGATGCCAGAACCGAAATCGAGGCCTGTGTCGCATGGAGTCTGGATACGGCAAGTAAGGATGCTGACGCTCATGTCGGCATAATCATGGATCATGACAGAGTCCTTGAACCTCTCATCGAAGAGGCGTTTTCCAAGCACCTGAATTCGCACAATAGCTACATGCTTGAGGCACCCCTGCCCTATAACATACTTCGCAGCAGTGCTTCATTGGCAGAATCACAATTGATAAATTCCGCACTAAGCTTGCTCGAATTGAATAGTGAACTGGTAAACACGAATAACTTTTGCAAATTACTGCAATCCAATCGGCTGATCGCCGCTGCGGCTGAATTACAGTCCAGGATCGCTCTTGAGACGGAGCTGCGAAAGAAGGTGGAAGCTAAAGCTCGCCTGAGTGACCTGCGATTCATCATGCTGCGCGAATCACAAACTTACTTTTGTCCGATCCTCGCCGAAAAGTTATTGAAATTTGTGGAACTTAGACGGCTCTCAAATCACCGGCAGGCGGGTCAGCATTGGGCAGAGCTTTTCAAGCGCCAATTAGAACTACTGGGTTGGCCGGGCCCATCACTAAGCCAGGCTGAGAGTTGGCAATTACAACAGTGGCAACAAACATTGGATCGACTGAGCGCGTCATCAAAAACCTTAGGAAAAATTAGCATCGCCAATGCAATTCACAATTTGAAGATGCTGCTCAGGCAAACGACATTACGACCAGTATTTAACAACCGCCTGCAAATTTCTGTTCTCAATATCGAAGAAGCTCAGGATTTGGACTTTACCGCTATATGGATCCTCGGGGTAGATGATCGAGTCTGGCCCGCAGCCACCAAACCCGCTCCTTTTTTACCTTATAGCCTGCAAGCCAAACTCGGTATGCCGGGCAGCACTAGTCAGCTACAGCTAGAAATTGCGCGAGAGCAGCTGAGTTTAGCGAGACAGGCTACCACGGATCACTTTGTACTGAGTCATCATGAACTCGAAGATGAATTGCATCTCAGACCAAGCCCCTTGATTAAGTCGTTGCCTATCTCAAATTGGCAAGAGTCCTTCCTGAAAAACAAAGACTCCGAAGCCGCCGTTAATTCCGGTAAATTGGAATTGGTGGAAGAGCCGTTATTCATTCCGCTGCGAAGCGAAGAAGTTATAAGCGGTGGCAGCAGTTTACTCAGCAATCAATCCAACTGCCCTTTCAAGGCTTTTGCCACACACCGCCTCAAGGCTCAAAAGCTACCAGAATTTGTTCGGGGTCTAACGCCTTTCGCGCGGGGCAATGTATTACACCTGGCGCTTGAGAATCTTGGAAATGCACTAGGCAGCCTCGATAGCGTGCAACAAGCTTCGCCAGCACAGAAAGAAAATCTAATCGCGCAGAGCATAGAGCCTGCTATCGCAACACTGCGCTCACAATTTCCAGAAGCCATGACTCCTGCGTTTTCGGCACTCGAAGTAGTGCGCCTAACGACTCTGCTTCAGGATTTTCTGGAATTGGAATCGCAGCGCTCCAGCTTCATCACCAAAGCAACTGAAGAAAATGTGAACTGGAATCATTCCAAGCTGTCTCTCAATTTTCGAATTGATCGGATAGACCAGCTTGAGGATGGCTCATTAGTCCTGATCGATTACAAAACCGGTAAAAAAGTTGCCTATAAATGGTTCGACGACCGACCCGATGATCTGCAGCTACCACTGTACCAACTCGCAATCAGCGAAAAAACAGGCAAAAAAATCAGCGCCACATTGATCTGTCAGATCAACGCAGAGAATGTCGGGCTGTTTGGTACTACAGATTTGGCTACGCTGCACCCAGACCTCAAACCGCTGTCAGAATCACGCTCTTATACGGGCACCTGGACGCAGCTACAGTCGCGTTGGAATACGATTATTCACTCCCTGGTGGAAGAATTCGAAGATGGCTTGCTGGCCGTGGCTCCCACACGAGGTTCGGTGACCTGCCAATACTGCGATCTCAAGCCGCTGTGCCGAATCAGCGAACTCACTCAATTACAGTTAGTTCCAGCCGAGGAAGAAGCATGATGGCCCTTACCGATGCAGACGCCAGAGAAATGGCGATTGATATAGGCGGCTCCTTCGCGGTACAGGCCCCCGCCGGTTCGGGTAAAACTGAATTACTGAGTCTCAGATTTCTGCGTTTGCTGGCGGTATCCGAAAAACCAGAGGAAGTGCTCGCCATTACCTTCACCCGCAAGGCAGCCAATGAAATGGCTGAACGAATATTAAATACGCTGGAATGGGCTGCGGCCAAAGACTCCGAACCTGAGTTAAACACACAATTGGATAAAGACCGATTTGCCGCCGCCCAGAGTGTATTGCAGCAGGACCGACGTCTCGGCTGGCAACTCCAGCTGTCACCGCATAGGTTGCGAATTCAGACCATAGACAGCTTTTGCCATTTTCTCGCCAACCGCATGCCAATACTTTCTCATCTTGGCGGCCCGGTGACGGGAACCGATCAGGTTGATGACTGTTATGAGCAGGCGATTCGTGATTTTCTAAGCTTACTGGACCAAAATCACAACGTCTCTGCATCCATCGCCAAGCTGCTTCTGTATTTTGATAATGACGTAGTGAAAGTAGAAGCCCTCCTGCTTGAGTTACTGAAACAACGTGAGCAATGGATAGAGGCGGTGGTGGATGTGGCGAGCTCACCCGATGCGGCGCTGGCCTATCTGCTGAGTAATGTTACCGAGCTGATCGAGGAATCACTGGATAAAGCCCGACAGCTTCTACTGCCCTTTGCCGGGCAGCTGCTTGGTTTGGCGCGCTATGCGGCTGAAAATCTGAATCAGGCGGGAAACACCTCCCCAATCAGCCAATGCCTGCAGCTACAGGAATTGCCTGGCCCGCACGCTAAAAATCTTATGCAGTGGTGTGCTCTGGTGGAATTGCTGCTGGTTAAGAGTATTGCCAAGCCTGCATGGCGCCGGAGCGTCAACCAGGCTCAGGGCTTCCCGGCACCATCTCGGAGCAATGAAAAGCAGCAGCAGCGCAAGCAGAAGAAGCAGGAAATGACAAAACTGCTGTCCGCACTCGCTGCCAGCGAGGGACTACTGGAGGCATTAAACTACATACGACGTCTGCCTTCAGCCGCAGCGGACGATTCCTCCTGGGAGTTCCTGCAGAGTCTGACCGCCATATTACCGACGCTACTGGCACAATTGGATATTGCTTTTGCCAGCAACAATAAGGTTGATTATCCACTAGTCAGCCACGCCGCCTTAAAAGCGCTTGGCTCGGATCAGAATCCAACAGATCTGGCCTTGACTCTGGATTATCAAATACGCCACATATTGGTGGATGAATTTCAAGATACCTCTTCGATCCAGTTAAACCTGTTGCACAAGCTTACCGCCGGGTGGGAGCCAGATGATGGGCGCACGCTCTTTATTGTTGGCGACGCCATGCAGTCCTGCTATCTGTTCCGCAATGCTAATGTAGGTTTGTTCATTGCAGTGAGAGAAATTGGCATCCGCGACATCGCCGTGACTGCAGTGGATCTGTGCGCCAATTTCAGGTCCGATGCCGGCGTCGTCAACTGGGTTAACCGAATCTTTGCGAACTCATTCCCAGCCGTGAACGACATCTCACGAGGCGCTGTGCGTTATTCGCCTTCCACGGCGATACACCCTGAGAAGATAGCTACGCCAGTAACCACCCGTTGCTACCTTTATACAGAAGATGGAAAGACCGAGGCATATGCACAAGAGGCTGCCTTCATTGCCAGTGAAATTACCCAGTTACAACAGTTACACCCAGACCACAGCATCGCCATCTTGGTTCGCAGCAGGTCCCATCTCGTGCACGTATTGCCCGCATTACGTAATGCAAACCTAAGCTGGCAGGCGACCGAAATAGACAAACTGGACACACTGCCCATCATCACCGATTTGTTGAGCCTCACCAAGGCACTGTGTAACCAAGCCGACCGACTCTCCTGGCTCGCTATATTGCGTGCCCCCTGGTGCGGTATAAGTCTGGACGATCTTCACCTGGTAGCGACCTGGAACAACCAGGCAAGCGTGCTGGAAAACCTATCTAGTATGCTGAATGACGACGCGTGCAGGGAATTGAGTGCATGGGCCAGGCGGCGTCTGCAGCAGATCACTCCCATCTTGATCAATGGCGTTCAAATCCGCGAACAGATTCATCTGAGCCGGCTAGTTCGAATTGTTTTTACCCAACTCGGGGGAAACGCAGTTGTGCAGTCGGCACTTGAGGCTAGCAGCATCGAACGCTATTTCGGCCTCGTCGGTATGGCCGAGTTTGCCGGCAGTATTAACGATCTCGCCGAGTTTGAACGCAGGGTGCAAAAGACCTTCGTCACGGATGATGGAATCAGCGAAAACCGCAACCCGGTGCAGATAATGACCATTCACAAGGCCAAGGGTCTGGAATTTGACCACGTATTCTTGCCCGGACTGGCACGGCAAAACCGGGTCGACGAGAAAGCCTTATTGCTGTCGCATGAGCGTCTGAATCGGGCCGGTGAGTCCAGGCTGTTTCTCGCCACCTTGTCGGGAACCGGGCATAAAAACAATACCCTCTATGACTTGCTGAGATATGAAAAAGCCGAAAAAGCCCGCTTTGAAAATATACGCCTGCTCTATATTGGCGTTACCCGTGCCAGAAAATCGGCTTATCTATCGGCTGCCCTGCAAAGCAAAGAGGATGCGAGCAGTGTGCCCAGTGCCAGGAGTTTACTCCACACGATCTGGGATAGCCTGCAAGCCAACAGCCGCGCCGACGTGGGTTTCATTTTCGTTCCTGTCCAGCCAATTTCCACGATCCGGGATAAAATTCAGAACCCACTGCAACGGCCAGGCGTCATTTCACGTCTGCGTCTGGACGCATCATCCACTACCGACTCCCCTCTTCATCCCCCGCACTCACCCGAGGAGACGGAAGTGAGTTCGCAGATGCCTCTGGCGGACCCGCCTCATGGCGAAGCCGGCCAGCCGTTACAAATACATATCGGCAACCTCATTCACGAAGCGCTGCAAAACTATCTGCACAACAAGGCTTTACTGGAAGAAGATGCCATCGGCAAACAACGGCTGCGCTGGCGTAATTATTTATCTGCTTACGGACTCGACCGGAGAGAGAGTGACAAGGCTATCGACGTCATCGAGAAGTCATTACGCGCCACCATCACCGATGCTAAGCTTAGCTGGATTTTCGATCATGATCTAAGGGATAGCGCTGCCGAATTCGCCATGCAGTCGTCAACCCATGGCACGGTTCGAAATCATGTGCTGGATCGAACGTTCATCGACGACGAAGGCTATCGTTGGATCATCGATTACAAATCAGCGATCAAACCCGAATCTCAATCACTGGAAAATTTTATCGATCAACAAACGATGCTTTATACCGACCAACTACGGCGCTACCGAGCCTTGTTTGTGCAGGAGGATAATGCTGGAATTAAAACGGCTTTACTCTTCACCAGCCTGCCACTGCTGGTGGAGACCGCCACTTAAGCAACAGCTGCGCTGTGCTGCCAATCGGTAAAACATTATTTGTCTTGTGCTGCCACCGCGAAGATTCCCGGGGCATTGCGCAGGTAGCTCTTATAATCCATGCCATAACCAAAGACATACTCATCCCCTATCTCCAGGCCAATAAAATCTGCCTGCACCGCAGAGAGTTTTTGCGCAGGGGTCTTATTGATCAACACCGCGGAATAGACAGCCCTCGCCCCCTGTGCTCGACAATAGGAGAGTATCCCATCGAGGGTTGCGCCTTGGTCCAAGATGTCATCGACGACAAGCACCACTCGCGCGCGTAACGCAAGCTGCGGATAGACTGCCCAGTGCAGCACCGACCCGGTTATTTTATCGCGGTAGCGCGTCGCATGCAGGTAGTCGAGCTGCAGGGGAAAGTCCAGCCTGGTGGCTAACTTTCCAGTAGTAATTAATCCCCCATTCATCACACACAAGATGATCGGGTTGGCGTCTGCGATTTTCAAGCTGATTTCCGCTGCCATTTTATCCAGCGCCCGCTCTACTTCTTCGGCGCCGTGGAGGCGGCGAGCCCGGTGCTTAACCTGAGTTATTTCTTCCGGGGTCACCGCTTTCACTTTTCCATAGTTCAAGTAACTGCGTCAGGTTCTGGTCTGATCCGATCGATTCCATCGAGCGTGGTGGTAGGAAAGGCAAAATCTGCGCCATGAGATTTTACAATGTCGATAATCTTCAACATGACATCCTGTTTGATCTCGTGAAATCGAATCCAATTGGTGGTCTTGGTAAATGTGTAGATAAAGAAATCCAAGGATGAAGGTGCGTAGCTGACGAGATTCACAATCAGGGTTTGGGTGGTATCGATCTCTTCGTGATTCTCCAACATGGTTTTCACGGCGGCCACGATAACGCCCATCTTCGACGCATCCTGATAGCGAATACCAATCGTTTCTTTGATTCGTCGGTTACTCATCCGCGAAGGGTTTTCCAGTGCCAGCGTATTAAAAACCGCATTCGGAATGTACAGCGGGCGCTTGTCGAAAGTGCGCACCACCGTCAGCCGCCAGCCGATACTCTCTACGGTTCCTTCGATTTCTCTATCGGGCGATCTTATCCAGTCCCCGATGGCAAACGGTCGGTCCATGTAGATCATCAGGCCACCAAAAAAATTCGCGAGTAAATCCTGGGCCGCGAAACCCACCGCGATGCCACCAACTCCGCCAAACGCCAATAACGCGGTAATTTCTATGCCTAAGGTTGGTAAGGCAATCAATGCCGCCGAAATAATTACCGACAGCCGCAACAGCTTGGCCAATGCAGTGAGTGTGGTGGGGTCCATGCGTGTCTGTTCAGAATCAGGATCGGCGGTCAGCTGCTCAGCTATTCTAGCCTCAGCCAAGCTAATGAAGCGCACCATGAACAGCATGATCAGGACAACAAACGTGAGTTGCCGGATCAGATCCAGGTTGTTGGGAGAAAACAGATCACTGCCCATGTAGTCACCGCTAATACCTACCGCCCACAACAGTCCCATGATCAGAATGAACCAATTCAGGGGCGATCTTGCCGCCTCGAATACCGCGTCATCCCACACATTTTCTGTCTTTGTCAGCTGTCGCTCCAGTACGTCCAATAGGCGCCCGGCGAAATAACGCCCCAGCAAAGTAACGCTAACCACAGCGAATACCTGTACGCCCCACCTGAAATCCCCCAAACTATCGAATGAAAATAAATCTATCATTGGTGCCTCTTCATAATTTAGTGAGAGATAGACTTAATTAAGTCCTGTACTTCAGCCCATCTCGTTTCTGCGTAAAGATTAGATATATCAGCAGCGGCAGCGCCGCGCATGCAATTTAATGCAGTATTCCCAGGATGGTCTGCTTGATCCAGCCAGTCAGCCACACTCACGGCGCCAGCGCGATCATTGCACACCAGTATCATGTCACAGCCTGCTGCCAGGGCCATTTCCGCACGGTTGACCACACTACCGGCACTGCGCGCGGAGGCCATGGTCAGATCATCACTGAACACGACACCGGCAAATCCCAGCTCGTCACGTAGTTTGGTCTGTAGCCAAATCCTGGAGTAACCCGCACCGACCGAATCTACTGCGGGGTATAACACATGGGCTGGCATGATGGCATCCAGCGTGTCGATACAAGCGGCGAATGTTTTGAAATCAGTCCCCAGCAATTCCTCGGCACTGCGGTCATCGGTGGGTAGTTCCACATGTGAGTCTGCACTCACAGTACCGTGTCCAGGAAAGTGTTTGCCGGTCGCCGCCATGCCAGCTTCGTGCATGCCGGCGATATATGCTCTCGCCAATTCGATGACTAACTCAACACTGGCCGAAAATGCACGTTCTTTTATGGCACGGCTGTCTGCATGGTACAAATCCAAAACCGGGGCAAAACTGAAGTCGATTCCGTAGTGCAAGATTTCAGCGGCCATCGCCCAGCCACATTGCTTGGCCACCAATCGAGCATGTTCCAGATCATGCGCCGCAAGTAAACCGATAGTGTGCAGTGCCGGCAATTCAAGAAAGCCTTCGCGGAATCGTTGCACCCTGCCCCCCTCCTGATCGACGGCAATCAACAGCCCCCTGGTGCGGTCACGAACGGCGGCTATCAAGTCTTCAAGTTGAGCAGGAGAAGTGAAATTCCTGCTAAATAGAATTAGGCCGCCCACAGAGGGTCTTTGTAATAATTCTTGTTCTAAAGCGGTGAGAACCAGGCCCTCAAGATCCAGCATTAAAACGCCAAGCGGCTGATTATTTTCGTTCATTGGTTTCACGGCAAAATATTTTAGCGAATTATTACAAATAAGTTTTAGTCGAGTAAAGTTTAGTTTCTTAGCTGAGTCAGCCGCTTAGCATTAGGTGTTAATTTGAATGCTAACGTTGCCTCCTGCCCGACCTAAAAAATGCTTTTTATTTTTGTGTAAAAGTTACTATAGTAAACAATAGTCGTTCACTAAATCATGCTTTAACTTAGCAACACAGGAGTTATTTATAAGCAGTTAATTTCCTTTTAGCCTGGAGACACGGCAATGAACAAACTCGCGCCCGAGGTTTCTGCCTGGTATCAAGATGTAGCCAACGGTAACCTTTTCGAAGTTGTAGCATACGATGAAGAAAGCGGCTCCATCGAATACCAGTTGGTTGATGGTGAAGTGGGCGAATATGACGACGTAACCTGGGCCCAACTTTATCTGGCTCCGGCCGTAGCGCCCGAAGATTGGCGCAACCCCTACGCACTCAGTGCAGAAGATCAGGTCTATTCCGATCAAACGATAGTCCCCGAAAATTTTTCTGGTGCCCTTTCGAATATCGAACCAGAACTGATGGATTTAGGCGACGATTTCAAAATTCTATAACCCCCTTTGGAGTCACTTCTTCTGCTAGTGCCGGTACCTTGAAAATCATCAGTATGCACCGATGGCACCGGCAGATAAATCTCTTCGCCACACCCTTGGCTATGCATAAATTGCTCGGCACCAACAAAGCTGTGGTTATGTGCCCATGGTTTTACCAAATCCGTTGACTGATCTCCAATTACAGCGAACCTGCCAGTAAATCCTTAAGCAAGAACATCCTACCCGCTGCGGCTACCAGCATGACCGAACGAAGTCTGCGACAAACCAGTCCCTGGCAGTAAACACCAAAGCTAGTAATACACCTGGTAAGCAAGAGCGCCCGCCCATGCTGAAGGCCACTAAAGATATCTTGTTATCGCCAGATAACTGTATATAATTACAGTAATATTACAGTTCAGGGTTTTGCTATGCATAAGCTAACGTCACGTCAGGAAGAAATTCTTGAGTACATTAAGCACTATTTGCAGGATGCAGGGTTTCCCCCGACAAGAATGGAAATTGCTCAGGCGATGGGATTTAAATCGCCCAATGCAGCCGAAGAACACTTGCGAGCGCTGGCAAGAAAAGGTGCTATTGAGATGTTGCCAGGCACTTCACGCGGCATCCGTCTCCCCATTAGTGAACAATTAGGTCTCCCGATCATTGGCCAGGTTGCTGCCGGCAGTCCGATTTTAGCCGAAGAATGTATTGCTGATTACTGTGATTTACCTCCCGATCTATTTTCGCCACGCGCGGATTATCTGCTGACGGTCAAAGGTACCAGCATGGTGGATATCGGTATCTACGAAGATGATCTGTTAGCTGTTCACAAAACTAATCAGGCGAATGACGGTGATATTGTGGTGGCCAGGATTAATGATGAAGTAACCGTCAAGCGCTTTGAGAAATGCCGCAGTAAATACCGAATAAACCTGATCGCGGAAAATAAGGAGTTTGCTCCTATCGAAGTGGATCTGCGCCGCGATGATTTTGTCATCGAAGGGATTAGTGTCGGTGTCATTCGGCGCGGTGTTTGATGTTTAGCGCCTGGATGTAGACAGACGGCCTGCGGCTATTTCTTGGCCGATTTTTTTACCGGTTTGGTAATTTGCCAACCACCGTCGCGGTAAAATGCTTTCCAGCCGGTCGCCTTCTTGTTTACTTCACTCTGAACGTATTGTTCTTTGGTCTTGCGGCTAAAGCGAATCAGGGTCTTATTGCCTTGCTCGTCCTCGATTGGGGCATCGAACAAGAAGCTGTACTTAGGATCGATCGCATCTTTATGCGCTAACAATTCCTCCACCAAGGGTGCTCTGGTTTCACGATTTCGAGGGAACTTGCTGGCCGCCAGGAACAGCCCTGCCGCGCCATCTCTGAGCACATAATGATCGTCCACGGTAGCACAGGCCAACTCTGGCATTGGTACCGGTTCCATCTTTGGCGGAGCTGCCTCTCCATTGCGAAGTAACTTGCGAGTGTTCTTGCAGTCTTCACTGCTGCAGCCAAAATACTTGCCGAAGCGCCCCGTCTTTAATTGCATGTCGGCGCCGCACTTATCGCATTCGATTACCGGACCATCGTAGCCACGAATCTTGAATTCGCCATGTTCTACTTCATAGCCCAGACAGTCGGGGTTGTCACCACACACATGTAATTTTCGTTTCTCATCGATGAGATAGGTGTCCATCGCAGTATTGCAAATAGAACAACGATGCTTGTTCCGCAGCAGGATGTTTTCCTGTATTTCGGCTTCCTCGAGTGAATCGGTTCGTATTGCATCCTCACCCGGCGTAAGGTTGACTGTGGATTTGCAACGCTCCTTTGGTGGCAGCGCGTAACCAGAGCAGCCGAGGAATACACCGGTTGATGCCGTTCTAATTTGCATGTGCCTGCTGCACTTGGGACATTCGATGTCTGTATCGGTCGGATCGTTGGTGCGCATGCCCCCTTCTTCGGCCTGGGCTTTTGCCAACTCACTGGTGAATCCCGCATAAAAATCATTCAGCAGATTTTTCCAGTTGGTATGCCCGGCCGCGACCTCATCCAGGGAGTCTTCCATCTTCGCGGTAAAATCGTAATCCATCAATTCAGCGAAACTCTCATGCAGGCGTTCGGCAACAATGTCACCCATTTTTAATGCATAGAATCGCTTGTTTTCGATTTTTACATAGCCGCGGTCCTGAATGGTGGAAATAATCGATGCATAGGTAGAGGGCCTGCCGATGTCCCGTTTCTCCAGTTCCTTTACCAGGCTGGCTTCGGTAAACCTGGGAGGTGGCTTGGTGAAATTCTGCGTCGGTTGCAACTGCTTCAGATGCAAGATTGAGCCTACTGCAACATCTGGCAGAACCAGGTCTTCCTCTTTCGATGGCATGACTTTGAGATAGCCATCGAATTGCATAATGCGTCCTTTGGTGCGTAATTCGAATTCGGCCGCCGTCACCGAAATTGTACTACTCAGATACTTGGCGGCCGGCATCTGGCAGGCTACGAAGTACTGCCAGATCAAGGCATACAGGCGCACGGCGTCGGTGTCCATGGCCTTGAGCCGCTCTGCTACCACGCGTACATCGGTAGGGCGAACCGCTTCATGCGCCTCCTGCGCCCCCTCTTTGGAGCTATAGAACACCGGTTTTTCCAGCAGGTACTTCGCGCCAAAACATTCATCGATGTAGCGGCGACACATGCTAAGGGCATCATTGCTTAGATGGATGGAGTCGGTACGCATGTAAGTGATGTATCCCGCTTCATACAGGCGCTGCGCCATCATCATGGTTTTCTTTACACCAAAACCAAGCCGAGTGCTGGCGGCCTGTTGCAAGGTGGAAGTGATTAACGGAGGTTTTGGCTTTGATGACGTGGGCCGATCGTCTCGCTTCAAAACCTTGAATTGCGCGGATGTTAATGCCTGTAGCGCTAAATCTGTGGTTGCCTTGTCATTCGGACGAAAGTTGCTGCCAGCCTGCTTGACTACCTGACAGCGCAGTTTTTCTTCGGAACCAGTTTCGAGTTTTGCATAGATTTCCCAATATTCTTCGGGAATGAATGCACGGATCTCCCGTTCACGCTCCACTACCAAGCGTAATGCTACCGACTGCACACGACCTGCAGACAAGCCTCTTGCTACTTTTGACCACAGCAGGGGCGACACCATAAAACCGACGACGCGATCGAGGAATCGTCGTGCCTGTTGCGCTTCGACATAACGCATATCGAGTTCGCCCGGCTCAGCAAAGGCTTGCGTAATGGCACGTTTGGTTATCTCATTGAACACGACCCGTTTATAACGTTTTGGATCACCGCCGATGGATTCCTTGAGGTGCCATGCGATAGCCTCACCCTCCCGGTCAAGGTCGGTTGCCAGGTAGATATTGTCAGCATCTTTGGCAAGTTTTTTTAGTTCAGAAACGATCTTTTCCTTGCCCGGCAGAATCTGGTAATTTGCTTTCCAGTCATTATCCGGGTCGATGCCCATTCGACTTATAAGTTGTTGTTTGGCTTTCTTTTTCTTGTAGATCGCTTTCTCTTCCGGATTCATTTTTCGGGTGGCGGCAGCGGCGGCTGCACGTGCTTTAGCATCGATGGGCTTACCATTGCCACTGGTGGGAAGATCACGAATGTGCCCCACGCTGGATTTGACCACGAATTCTGGTCCCAGATACTTGTTGATGGTTTTCGCCTTCGCAGGTGATTCTACTATGACCAGTGATATCGACATTTATTAAAGCAATTTTGATGAATGAAAGTGGTTGTGGCTGTCCGAGCAGCGCACATATATAAGGTTAAGTTGGAGATCGGTCAAGTTTTCTCTTAAAAAAATTGTAGAGCAGATTGCCCGAATCACAAGATTTTGCTCATTAAATTTTATCCCGGCAGGTATTTTGACGGCGGCAAAAGCCTTAGCCAGGCACGCGTGTCAAGTAGCGTATCGACCATACTGATTCGACCTGGAGTACTAAATCGAGTACCCGGTAAAGCTTAGCGGATGCTTCCATCTAACCACTGGAACAGGCAATGAAAGCGGCGGTTGGAACTGTTGCCCATGCCGGTCACGCCATCGATGCCAACTAGAGTGTGATTTCGTGCAGCCAGCCGTGCTGATCTGTAAGCTCGCCTTTCTGAATACCCACCAACGCGTCGTATAGCTGCTGCATGATGGGACCGACGGACTGGCCATCCTGGTAAATATTGTGCCACTGAGCATCGAACCAGATACGCCCGATTGGAGACAGCACCGCAGCAGTACCGCAGGCCCCGGCTTCCTCGAATTGTGAGATCTCGCGGCGCAGGTCGATTGGCCGTTCCGCGGTCTCGAGTCGTAATTGATCCTTGGCTAATACCATCAGCGACCGGCGGGTGATGCTCGGCAAGATAGCATCCGATTTGGGTGTAACCAGCGTGCCGTCTTTCATCGCAATGATGATGTTGGCCGATCCTGCTTCATCTATATAGCGACTTTCCGTCGAATCCAGGTAGAGCGCCTCGTTGGCGCCCAGCTGTTGGGCTATCTGTGTGGCCAACAGGCCTCCGGCATAGTTGGCCCCTGCCTTGACGTTACCAGTGCCGCGCGGTGGCGACCGATCGATATCGGAAACTGCCAAAGAAATAACCGCGAGCCCTGCTTCTTGATAATAGGGACCCACCGGAGACACAAATACGCGAAATTCAAATATTTGTGCGGGTTTTAAGCCCAGGTTTTCGCCGACGCCGATAAGCATGGGACGTATATACAATGACGCACCAGAGCCGTAAGGTGGAATCCAGGCATAATTGGCGCGCACAGTTTCCTCGACGGCGTGGATAAACAATTGCTGCGGCACTTCTGGCATCAGCAATCGAGGAGCCGTAATCCGCATACGCTCACTGTTGAGATCTGGACGAAACAACAGGATCCGTCCATCTTCGGCGGTCTGAGCCTTCAGCCCTTCGAAGCACTGTTGGGCGTAGTGAAGCGCTGGTGCGCCTTCATGGATTGGAATAATTTCACTGCTGATCAACTCACCATCATCCCAACTGCCGTTTTCATGCAGCGCGCGAAAACGGGAATCAGTCCGGTGATACCGAA
>JADFOC010000229.1 GCA_022563075.1 Pseudomonadota bacterium | reverse complement strand
AGTCGATATCGATTAGGAGATAGATAGAAAATGAGAACAAAACTAGAATACATATGGCTGGATGGCTATAAGCCCACTCAAAGCTTGCGCAGTAAGACTCAAGTAAGGGACAACTTTAATGGCACCCTGGAGGAATGTCCCATGTGGGCGTTCGATGGCAGCTCAACCGAGCAAGCTTCTGGTGATGACTCTGACTGCCTGTTGAAGCCGGTGGCACTCTACCCTGATCCTGATCGTGCCAATGCCTACCTGGTGATGAGCGAAGTTCTTAACGCCGATGGCTCTCCACATGAATCTAATGCTAGAGCCACTATCGACGACGATGACGAAGATTTCTGGTTTGGTTTCGAGCAAGAATATTTCCTGTGGGATAGCAAGACCAACCTGCCCCCCGGTTTCCCTGCCGGCGGCTATCCTGGCCCTCAGGGGCCTTATTACTGCTCGGTTGGCGCCAATAACAACTATGGCCGTGACTGTGTCGAAGATCACCTGGACCTGTGTATCGAAGCCGGTGTCAATATTGAAGGCATCAATGCGGAAGTCGCTGCCGGTCAATGGGAATTCCAGGTCTTTGGCAAGGGCGCCAAGAATGCGGGCGATGAAACCTGGATGGCGCGTTACCTGCTGGAACGCACGGCGGAACGGTACGGCTTATCCATTAACTACGATCCCAAGCCACTGGGCAAGGATCTGGATTGGAACGGCTCCGGCATGCACGCGAACTTCTCTAATACTGCGATGCGTGAAGTCGGCGACGAAGCTATCTTCACCAAGATTTGTGAGGCCTTTGGTAAGAACATCGAGCGTCACATTAGCGTCTATGGTGCAGATAATGAGCAGCGCTTAACCGGTGAGCATGAAACCCAGGCTATCGATATGTTCAGTTATGCGGTAGCCGACCGCGGCGCCTCAATCAGAATCCCCATTGGCACCGTTTCGGACGGTTGGAAAGGACGCCTGGAAGATCGACGCACGGCGTCCAACGCCGATCCTTATAAAGTAGCGGCAGTTATTATCAAGACGACCAAAGAAGCACTGGCTTAAATCACCGCTAGCCTCTCGATCAAGGCTAAATAGCCGCAGGCAAAGAAGCCCGGGTTTCCCGGGCTTTTCTTGGCCGCTGAGATCTATCACCGGGTTTTTATTGAATATTGCACCATAATGGTGCACACTCGGCCCCCACCAGTCCCGCAAAGGTGCCGCTGGATTCTCGAACCCACCGGATAATGGTCTGTGGCTCTGATTTTCCTTTGCGCCTAGTTGGTTTACTTATTGCATATCTACCTAAGCGTAGGTGCGAGCATAGGTGCGGTAAGCGACCAAACCTTGACCAAAATCTAAATATTAGCTGAGCTGTCGTGTGACCTTGGATAACGTATATAAACGGTTGTTGGATAATCTCCAGACTGGGGTCATGTTGTTGGATAACGAGCTGCGTCTACGTTACATCAATATGGCGGCAGAGAACCTGCTGGAAATGAGTGACCGTAAAGTAAACCAACTCTTCATCGGCGACGTATTTATCAACGCAGCAGAAGATATCAACGAGATGCAGGCAGCATTGAACAGCAATAGCAGCTACACCAAACGCAATGTCGAGTTTTGCCTGCTGCACGGCAAGACTATCAGCGTGGACTATTCAATTAATCCGTTGGATGAGCAGGGTGAGGTGCAGGCGTTACTGGAAATTAATTCGCTAGAGCATGCCAATCGCATCAATCGTGAAGAAAGCCTGAGCTCAGCTCACGCGACCACCAGAGAGTTGGTGCGCGGCCTGGCACACGAGATAAAAAATCCTTTGGGAGGTATTCGCGGGGCGGCGCAATTACTGGCACAGGAATTTTCAGGAAATGAATTAACCGACTACACCAATGTGATCATCGAAGAAGCGGATCGTCTGCACAGACTGGTAGATAGATTGATCGGCACACCCAAGCCACCGGATATGCAGGACATCAACATCCATGAAGTGCTAGAGCGGGTCAGGAGTCTGGTGGCAGCGGAAGTCAACGGGTGTGGCATCGAGCTTACCCGAGATTACGATCCCAGCATTCCACCGATACATGCCGATGCCGAGCAGTTAATTCAGGCCACGCTAAATATTGTACGCAATGCCATGCAATCACTGACCAGTCCGGATGTAGATCATACGCTTGGTAAGATATTGTTGCGTACCCGGGTATTAAGAAACGTGACTATCCGATCTACTTTCCATCGACTGGCAGCCAGCATCGAGGTGATCGATAACGGCCCAGGCATAGCACCCGATATCATCGACTCGATCTTTTATCCCATGATCAGCGGTAGGGCTGATGGGACCGGTCTGGGTCTCTCCATTACCCATGGCATTATCAATCAGCACCGAGGCTCGATTGAATGCGAAAGCAAACCTGGTAGTACCCGCTTTACCGTAGTATTGCCAGTTTCTGATTCGACCCTGTTTGCATGACCTATTCTTAACTATGACCAGAAGGTAGCTTAAACAATGAACACACATGATTCAGTTTGGATAGTCGACGACGATCGATCCATACGCTGGGTTTTGGAAAAGTCTCTCAGCAAGACCGGCGTTAGTACCGTGAGTTTCGAAAATGGCGACGATCTATTGCATCGGCTGGCACAAGAATCCCCCGGTGCCATCATCAGCGATATCCGCATGCCTGGAATTAATGGCCTGGATTTACTTTCCAGCATTCAGGAAAAGCACCCACAACTGCCGGTCATCATCATGACTGCCCACTCGGACCTGGACAGCGCCGTTTCTTCTTACTCTCGAGGCGCATTCGAGTATTTGCCGAAGCCCTTCGATATCGAAGAAGCCGTGGCCATGACCAAGCGGGCGCTTGAGCACTCACGTGAGAAAGAGATTGAACCCAGCAACCAGAGCATCGAGAAGAACCAGGAGATTATCGGTGAAGCACCGGCCATGCAGGAGGTGTTTCGTGCCATCGGTCGCCTGTCGCAGTCGAATATTTCAGTGTTGATCAACGGCGAATCCGGCACCGGCAAGGAACTGGTTGCCCACGCCTTACATCACCATAGTCCGCGACGCGACAAACCTTTCGTGCCGTTAAACGTCGCTGCAATTCCCAAGGAATTAGTCGAATCAGAATTGTTTGGCCACGAGAAGGGTGCCTTCACCGGTGCCATTCATCAACGCACCGGACGCTTCGAACAGGCCAACGGCGGTACGCTGTTTCTGGACGAGATCGGCGATATGCCGGCGGATACACAAACACGGTTACTGCGCGTCTTATCAGACGGAGAATTTTATCGGGTGGGTGGCCACACCTCGATAAAGGTGGATGTGCGGATTATTGCCGCCACTCATCAGAATCTGGAAAAGCTGGTGCAAGAACATCAGTTTCGCGAAGACCTGTTTCATCGCCTGAATGTTATCCGCATCCATATTCCAAAGCTAAGCGATCGCCGTGAGGACATTCCTCGTCTGGCCAGTCACTTCCTGGCTATCGCGGCCAAAGAGTTAGACGTGGAACCTAAAATACTCAAGCCGGAAACCGAGCAATATCTAGTGGGCCTGAGCTGGCCCGGCAATGTACGGCAACTGGAGAACTTCTGCCGTTGGATTACGGTAATGGCGTCCAGCCGCGAAGTACACCTGACCGATCTGCCACCAGAATTTGCCGCCCAGGAAATCGAGGCCAGCAACACCAGCAGCTGGACTCACTCGCTACAGATCTGGGCAGATCAGCAACTGAGCCTGGGCAACACCGGCATACTCAATCAAGCCACTCCCCTGTTTGAACGCACCCTGATCGATATCGCACTCAAACATACCGCCGGGCGCCGCCGCGACGCCGCTAACTTGCTGGGCTGGGGTCGCAACACGCTGACGCGAAAGATAAAGGAACTTGGCAAGTCACACAGCAATTTAGATGATACGGTTTTGGGTGGAGAGGACTAGGCGGTAGCGCAATTTGTTGAATCGTAGATCTGTGTGGATTGTAAATACACTAATTCAGGCCTGCTAGAAGATAAATCTCCTTATGCCAGGCATAGAGAAAGTGAGCCAGTACCAGACCTGCTCTAGTGACGTTATTTAGATCTGGGACGCCATAACCAGAGAATTTTGATTCACAAATCACTGACAGATTTGTAATCGGCTATGGGTTGGGACCTATGTAAATCTCCTGCCAGTTGATCACCCGATCATGGCCTCGGTAGCTGCCAAACTCCAAGCGACTCCTCGGATTATCCGTGTAAATCAGGTCGTTGTTTTCGTCATCTTCTAATTCTCCTGCAACGCGCCAGTCGTAAGACAAGAAATCCAGCCAAAATGGTAAGGAATCATGTTTCAGATCAAACTCGATTACTACAGTTCCTTCATTACCTATTCCGGGTGCGGAAGTTTCTAATGGCCGGTCTACATCCTGATCGGCATCTGTGGCCCGTAATGCGGTTTGTCCATCAAACAGACCAAGCTCAATATCGAAACCAACTTCGATCACTGTCTCAGAATCATCCAGATTCTCGGTATAACTACCACCATCTGTGAGAAAAGTGAGCGCACTGGGCGCTGACGTCTGTTCGAAGAACAAGGTGGTACAACTGTCATCGGTATTCAGGACAAAATCCGTTCCATCAAAATACTGAATTCTGAAGGGAATATCCAATGGCTCAGTCTCTGGACCATAGGAATTATCGATGAGCAAACGTCCATAGCGGAAATCTTCAGTCGCAATGAGCTTAACATCGTTAGCAAGAGGCATCTCTTCGTCGAGGTCTATATCCAACTCCAGCGCAACCCCATCACTATCTGCCGTGTTTATCCCGATGCTAAGTGCACTATAAGGCCCATCTTCAGAGCTATCCGATGGCCTATCAAATACTAAATTACCCGAGAGCATGCCAATTCCGCGATCCATCAGAGGGGCAATATTATCTGGCCAAGTCACATTGGGAGGAGAGCCACCGAGAGCACTGCGACTCGTTAAATCGTTGTCAATTCCAGGCAGCTCTTCGAAGGCGAAAAACGCCCCCAGACCCAAGTCGTCGATATCAAGCTTGGCAAATCCATCCACATAATTCTGAGTTACAAAACCCGCTACATTCTGAGCCTCGACCATAGCACTGATGCCAAAGTCTTCACCCATATAGGTAAATACGCTGGTGGTATTGATACACATAGATTGTGCACGTGCTACCGATCTTGAGACTATAGATGCAGTGGTTAATTCCAGCAAGGCCGGATAGAACCGACCCACATTGCGTACATGTCCACCGAGCGTTGTGC
>JADFOC010000228.1 GCA_022563075.1 Pseudomonadota bacterium | reverse complement strand
TACCCACTAGCCATTTCATAGTTTTTGGCATCTGACACCTACTCGAGTCGAACGAGATGAAGCTCACGATTATCAGTGGAAGATCTGGCTCTGGGAAAAGCACCGTTCTGCATATACTTGAAGATCGGGGTTATTACTGTATAGATAATTTGCCTGCCAGTTTACTACCATTCCTGGCCAATAGGATCACTTCTGACGCGAGTAGCAATCCAAACGTCGCAGTCAGTATCGACGCGAGAAATATTTCTGCGGATTTACAACAAGTCCCGGAGATCATAAACGACTTGAAACAAAAAGACCTGCCAACTGAAATCATATTTCTCGATGCGAATAGTCAAACGCTGCTAAAAAGATTTAGTGAGAGCCGGCGTAAACATCCACTGACCACTGATACAGTCGGACTAAAAGAAGCAATCGATAAGGAATCGGAATTACTGGAAGCCATTTCAGTCATGGCAAGCCTATCGATAGACACCAGCAACATGTCGTTGCATCAATTACGTGACACAATCAAGAGTCGCTTGATTGACAATATTGACACTGGACTGGCCTTGCTGTTTTTATCATTTGGCTATAAAAATGGCGTGCCGGTGGATGCCGACATTGTCTACGATGTTCGTTGCCTGCCAAATCCTTATTGGGATACTTCCCTGCGCTCACTGACAGGGTTAGATGGTGCTGTCGAGGCATTTCTTGACGCTCATGAGGAAGTACAAGAAATGTATGGCGATATTACGCAATACTTGCAAAAATGGTTACCTAGCTATGAACGCAATAATCGCAGCTACATAACGGTTGGTGTGGGCTGCACTGGAGGCCAGCATCGTTCTGTGTATTTGTGCGAAAAATTGGGAGAACATTTCTCTGCTAGTATTAGTAACGTACAAGTGAGACACAGGGAATTGGACCAGTAGAGATTTGAACAATCTATGTTGAAAGAGCATATTGAGATCATCAACAAAGCAGGATTGCACGCTCGCGCGGCATCCAAATTGGTCGAGTTAACTTCCACCTTTGCTTGCGATGTTCAAATTGGGCACGACAAGATGGTTGATGGCAAGAGCATTCTGTCACTTATGATGCTGGCAGCCGTTCAGGGAACTGAACTCATTATCGTGGTTGACGGTTCCGATGAGGAACAAGCGCTACTATCCATCGTTGCTTTATTCAACGACCGCTTCGGCGAAACAGAATAGTTCAACCTGTCCCTGTATTCTTTAGTCCTAGCTCATTCAAAGATTTTCTTGTTCGTGAAATGGCGGTAGAATTACACCAGCCCAATTAAATCAGTTACTAACCACTTGGTAAGGATTTGGGCCATTAACAGTGAGCCACGTTTAGATCTGAACCATTTTAGGCACTCTGAATGTAAACTCGGGTTAGTAGCTTAGGGAATCTCCCATCAATTCCTGGGCTAATTAGTTCTGTAATTTCCATTTTTGCTCAGCCAGCTGTGTTGGGCAAAGGATGTATTGTAACCATGCCTCAAGTAAAGGAATCGCAATTTCAGAAAGACCGTGTGGCTGAGCTCAGTCAAGCGATTGATAGCGGCTCTCTGTACCAAGTTCGGCAGATGATCAAGACGCTGCCAACTGCGGGTATTGCTCATTTACTCGAGTCCTCTCCGCCAAAGACCAGGAGCGTGCTATGGCAACTAATAGATAAAGATGCCGAAGGAGAAGTGATCCAGTATCTGAATGAAGATCTTCAGCACGACATACTCAGTGAACTCAACGCCGAACAGGTAGTCGCGTTAACCGAAGGATTAGAGACAGATGACCTAGCGGACATTCTTCAGCAGTTACCACAACAAGTTACACGCCAGGTCTTGCAGGCGATGGGCCAACAAGACCGACAACGGGTCGAATCTATTCTCTCATATGATGAAGATACCGCCGGCGGCATGATGAATACTGACACCATAACTGTACGGCCAAGGCATACACTGGAACTGGTGCTGCGGTATCTACGCCGCCATGACAGCATTCCGGAGATGACGGACAACCTTCATGTAGTAAACCGAGGGGATGAATTTTTAGGCATTTTACCCCTGCGTAAAGTATTAGTATCAGATCCCAGCACTTCGGTGCGCGAAGTGATGCGTGAAGACATAGATGCAATCCCGGTGGACATGGAGGCCACACAGGTAGCACAGCTGTTCGAACTGCACGATTGGGTGTCGGCGCCGGTAGTCGATCATGAGGGTAAATTAGTGGGGCGTATTACCATCGACGACGTCGTCGATGTCATTCGAGATAGCACTGAACACTCGCTGATGAGCATGGCTGGATTGGATGAAGAGGATGATACTTTTGCACCCGTGTTGAAGACGGCTCGGCGCAGAGCGGTGTGGTTGGGAGTGAATCTGATGACTGCGGTGCTGGCCTCCCTGGTGATCTATTTATTTCAAGATACTCTGGACCAAGTGGTCTATCTCGCCGTGCTAATGCCGATCGTTGCCAATATGGGTGGGGTGGCTGGCACCCAAACCCTGACGCTGGTGATTCGCTCTCTTGCACTGGGACAAATCACTCCGGCTAATAGCCGCTGGTTCTTAGCTAGAGAACTTGGCGTCGCGGGACTAAATGGTCTGCTCTGGGCCTGCGTCATCGCGATCATAGTATTCCTATGGTATCGGGATTTACAACTGAGTTACATTATTGCGGCAGCGATGATGATAAACTTGTTTACCGCGGCATTGGCAGGTGCCTATTTGCCGTTATTCCTGAACCGCATTGATGTTGATCCGGCTTTGGCCGGCTCGGTAGCATTAACTACGGTTACCGACTTAATCGGTTTCTCCGCCTTCCTCGGCCTCGCCTATATGTTCTACGTATAATCTATGGGACGGAACGAAAACAGACAGTTCGAACCCACCAGCAAGACCAAGCGCAAGCATGAGGCTCTGGAATTGCAAAAATTAGGTGAAAAACTCACGGCCTATACGGCGAGTCAATTGCAACAAATATTGCTGCCAGAAAATCTGATCGTCGCCATTACAGAATACAATCGACTGCCTAACAGCCATGGCGCACGCAAGCGTCAACTCCAATATATTGGCCGACTGATGCGTGGTTGCGACTATGAACTGGTAAGCAATGCCATGCGGCAAGGACAGACTGGCGACGACAAATCGAATCAACAACACACCGCAGTGATCTCCTGGTGCGACAAGATATTACAAATCGGTGACTCTGAGATTAACGCAGTCCTGCTGGCACACCCGCAATTGGAGAGACAAAAACTAAGACAGCTGCATAGAGACTATCATCGCGCCGACGAATCCTCACGCACCAAATTTCGAAACAATCTTCAACGTTATCTGCTTAAGCTGCTAACAAATTAAGCGCTATCCAGTAGTGACCATTGACACCACCAATGGAATATCTTACCGGGTGTTGTTAGATCGAGAACTTACTCGAGCAACAATTGTTCGATTTCGAGGTTCGGTGAACGTCCGCGCATTGAGCGGGTCTCTCCCCCATCGGAACAGGTAGAATGTTCGATTTCCCAAATTTCTCCCGCTGCCTTGCAGGCAATCAAGTTTGGCATCTCTAAATCCATCAATCTCAATTAGAATGCTTGCGCTGCTGTGTCAATATCTGCCAAGACACCTACGCCACCGAGATCAATCTTCTGTAAAATGTCTTTACCTAATAACTGGTTTACGTTGCCGTCTCAAGCAGATAAACAGAGACGGAAATATGTATCCTCTAAATTAAGTTGAAGTGCAAAAACCAAGGAAGTGAATCTTTCATTTAAGACCATTTTTTAGTCACTTTGCAATAATTCGCCGGCTATACCGCTTGAAGATTAAGTGATACCATCCGTCCCGCGACAAAAAGACTGCATTTAGCACAGCATTCACTCTCAATGGAAAATACACTTAAGACAGATTGAGAGAGTGACTGTGAAAACAAAAACAAGAGGATAGCTATGTCTGACAACAGCGCTCACTCCTATTGGAAAGCCAATATAAAAATACTCCTCTCTCTCTTGAGTGTCTGGTTTCTGATTTCATTTGGCTGCGGAATACTGTTTGTCGATGCCCTGGATTCTATTCGATTTGGCGGATTCAAACTTGGATTTTGGATCGCTCAGCAAGGATCAATTCTAGTCTTTGTCATTCTGATCTTTGTCTATATCCACTTGATGGACAAACTGGACGATAAGTACAACCTTGAATCTTCCGTTACGGCAAGTAATCAAGCCGAGGAGGATTCAGAGTGAGCGTACAAATTTGGACTTATATCTTCATTTTTCTGTCGTTTAGCCTCTATATCGGCATCGCCATCAAGTCGCGCGCTGGTTCCACCAAAGAATTTTATATCGCCGGCGGAGGAGTTTCTCCCCTAGCCAACGGTATGGCGACCGCCGCTGACTGGATGTCTGCAGCCTCATTTATATCGATGGCCGGTCTTATTTCTTTCTTAGGTCGTGATGGGGCTTTCTACCTGATGGGCTGGACCGGCGGATATGTGTTACTGGCTCTGCTGCTTGCCCCCTATCTACGGAAATTCGGCAAGTTTACAGTGCCCGATTTCATCGGCGATCGCTACTACTCGCAGACGGCCCGAATGATTGCGGTGTTTTGCGCTATCGTCATCTCGTTCGTGTATGTTTGCGGACAGATGCAAGGAGTAGGCATTGTCTTCTCAAGATTTCTGGAAGTCGATATAACAACCGGCGTAGTAGTGGGCATGGCAATAGTGTTCTTCTATGCGGTTATGGGAGGAATGAAAGGAATAACCTACACGCAAGTGGCACAGTACTGCGTTTTAATATTTGCCTTCATGGTACCTGCCATCATCATTTCTATTCTCATGACAGGACAAGTGATCCCTCAGATTGGGTTTGGCTCCGAGCTTACAGAAGCGTATGGCGGTGGCTACCTGTTGGATCGACTGGACGAAATGAGCCAGGAGCTGGGATTCGGAGTCTATACCGAGGGTCATCGCAGCACCCAAGATGTGTTCTTTATTACTGCCGCGTTGATGTTTGGGACCGCAGGACTGCCCCATGTAATTATCCGGTTTTTCACAGTTCCTAATGTGAGGGACGCACGCAAGTCGGCTGGCTATGCGCTGATGTTCATCGCCATACTTTATACCACCGCACCAGCTGTAGCGGCGTTTGCGAGAACCAATTTGCTCAACACGGTGAACAATATTGAGTACAGCGCCGTGCCGGAATGGTTTAGCAAATGGGAGACGACCAATCTCATTGTATTCAATGACAAGAATAATGACGGAAAAATC
>JADFOC010000227.1 GCA_022563075.1 Pseudomonadota bacterium | reverse complement strand
GATGCGCTGGAGATGGCAGAGCTACCCGGCGGCGGTGCACGCGTGGTGGAGCGCTCACTGCAGCAGGTGAACCGGCAAAACAGCGCCGTGGAGGCGGCGAATGCCAAGGCCAGAGCGATGGATCTCGGCAATGATCGCGAACCCTCCAGTCCAATACCGATGCTCATGGATGCCGTCGAGCTGGCCGAGGCGCAACCCACCGAGCTCGAGCAAGCACACCGGTCAGACAGCGCGTCTCGGTATGCCGCAGGCGGTGAAGATGAGGACGAGGACGATCCAAGCGAAGATCCCGATTCCGTCTTATTCGACTATGCGGCAGGCGAACCAGATCCACCACTGGGTGAGCCTTCCGCGGCAGACGACGATTTGTTCGTCACCGAAAATCCTGACGCCGACCTGGATAAGAAAGATCTACTCGAACGAGTCACCCCGGATTATCCCGAGGCAGTGGCTGCTCAGGCAGAGTCATCTGATGGCGCAGATAACCTGGGTATCGAGACAAGTCTTGGCAGCGATGACTATGACGAGGCCGCGGCAGACGATGACGCCACGGCCGATGAATTTGACGCTGAGGAGCGCGGGCCTGAAGTCGAGCGACTGATTGTCGATGCAACCGCACAGGACGAAGCTCCAGCGCGTGATCCGGCCAGTGCATTCGAAGAGGGATTGGGTGAATTTTCGATGACGGCTGGTGAGCGCATCGGTTACAGCGATGCGCCGGCTAAGGAGCTGAAACAGGTCAAGCAATCTCACTTGTTCGATGCGGTGGAGGATGCACCAGCGGTCGAGCCGAAACCCAAACGCAAGTCATTATTTGCGTCCTTTGAGCGCAGGGACAAGAGGGCACCGCCGCAGGAGAAAAGCGTCACTGCGCCGCCGCCATCTGCTCAATCCGAGCCGTCTGCTGATGGGTCGGAACAGCCAGCGACGGAGGCAGTTGCTAGCACAGGACAACAGGCGATTGAGCCGGCCGAAGTAGTAGTGATCAACGTCATGGCGCAACCAGGTTCGGTGTTTTCTGGTGATGAACTATTACAGGTGCTGATCACCGCTGGCTTGAAGTTTGGCGATATGAATATTTTTCACCAGCGACTTAATAATGAAAACAAGAGTCCGATTATTTTTAGCGTGGCTAATATTCTTAATCCAGGATCATTTGACTTGAATAACATGGAAGAATTCAGCACCTTGGGGATTAGTCTGTTTCTTGCATTACCCACACCGATAAATAACCTGGAAGCGTTCAAGCAGATGCTGCAGGTGGCACAACTGATTCGAGAGGCACTTGACGGCGAGTTAAAAGACGATCATCGTAATGTCATGACGGCCCAAACAATTGAACATTATCGCCAGCGTATTCGAGATTTTGAATTACGTCGGCTAAAGGCTGCTGGCAGTCGAGGTTGATCAGCCGATAAGCAATCCTCATGGCAGTTCCTGACAAAATCAAGCAGGAAGTTGGCAAGCTTCGACAGCAGATCGAACACCACAATCACCTGTACCATTCACTGGACTCTCCGGAAATTCCAGACGCTGATTTCGATGCACTGATCACTCGCCTGGAAACCCTCGAGCGGAGCTATGATCTGGCAACTCCAGATTCTCCGACCCAGCGAGTCGGTAGTGAGCCACTGACACGATTTACTCAAGTCGTTCATGAGATGGCAATGCTTTCATTGGATAAGGTATTCGATGAGAAAGATCTCGAAGATTTCGATAGCCGAATCAAAAAACGCCTAGAGAGTGATGCACAAATTGAATACAGTTGTGAGCCGAAAATAGATGGCGTTGCCGTCAGCCTGATGTATCGAAATGGTGTTCTTGAGAGAGCGGCAACTCGAGGAGATGGCGTCACTGGCGAAAACATTACGCATAATGTGAAAACCATTCAAAGTATTCCCCTTAGGCTTAAATCATTAGACGTGGCACCTGTTGTTGAAGTGAGAGGCGAGATATTCCTCAGCAAGCAAGGATTTGAGCGGCTCAATGCCCGGGCGGAGGTTGAAGGAAGTAAGATTTTCGTAAATCCTCGCAATACAGCAGCCGGCGCCATCCGTCAGCTGGATTCTAGAAGCACGGCCAAAATCCCCTTGCAGATGTATTGTTACAGCGTAGGTATTGTGGAAGGCATTGAATTGCCGACCAGGCTCAGTGGTATGTTCACCACTCTCGCAAGTTGGGGGTTGCCGGTTAACCCGCATAGAAGCACACGCTGGGGAATCACCGAATGTTTACAGTATTGTTTGGATCTGTTGGCGAAGCGAGATTCTCTCGAGTACCAGATTGATGGCGCCGTAATCAAGGTTAACGATTTGGACGCTCAGCGTTCACTCGGGAATAATGCCAAAAGCCCGCGTTGGGCGATGGCCTATAAATTCCCTGCTGAAGAGAAATCAACCGTGGTACTGGATGTCGAGTTTCAGGTGGGGAGAACTGGCACCATTACACCAGTGGCGCGTCTTCGCCCGGTGTTTGTGGGAGGAGTAACGGTGAGTAATACCACGCTGCATAACATGGATGAAATTGCGCGCCTGGGCTTGAGGGTAGGTGATACGGTTATCGTCAGACGCGCAGGAGATGTTATTCCGAAGATTGTTAAGGTGGTCGATCCCGAGAAAAACCAAAAGTCCGCAAACAGCAGGAAACGGAAGAAAATCAAGCTACCTGCGGCGTGTCCGGCCTGCGGCTCGGCAATTGAAAAAGACGGGGAGGTGTTGTATCGCTGCAGTGCGGGACTGATTTGCCCGGCGCAGCGCAAAGAATCGATCAAGCATTTTGCATCACGCACCGCTATGGACATCGAAGGCTTGGGCGACAAGCTGGTTGCGCAGCTGGTAGACGAGGGACTGATCAGCCAGGTGGCGGATATCTTCGATTTGAATCTAGACCAGATTGCTGGATTGGAAAGAATGGGGTCAAAGTCTGCGGAAAACCTGGTGGCGGCCATCAACCAGAGTAAACAAACCACCTTGCCGCGCTTCTTGTATGCCTTAGGCATTAGAGAGGTGGGGGAAGCCACGGCATCGGGTTTGGTTAATCACTTCGGTGAGCTCGATAAAATCATGGCAGCAGATACCGCAAGTCTAGAGCGGGTAGCCGATATCGGTCCAATTGTAGCGCAGCACATAGCCACTTTTTTTGATAATGAGAACAACCTGGCACTCATCACGACATTACGAGCGCATGGAATTAGCTGGCCGGTAGTAGCAATTGATGTGGGTGAAAAACCACTGCAAGATCAAGCCTACGTGTTAACCGGCAGCTTAGAGAGTATGTCTCGAAATGAGGCCAAAGCCAGGCTGGTCGCCTTAGGCGCCAAGGTCGCAGGTAGTGTGTCAAAAAACACCGACTGTGTCGTGGCCGGCCCTGGCGCCGGTTCCAAATTAAGCAAGGCGCAACAATTGGGTATAAATATTATCGATGAACGGGAATTTTTGCTGCTACTGGATGATCTAAGCAGATAGAACATGAGCACGTACTACGCGGTGACTTGGTTGAAGGTGATGAAACTTACTCAGCATATTGGCTATGGCCTATTGGCTAGTGTTTTGCTGGCAGCTTGCGCCGGTTCGCCACCGCGTAACGTGGCTGATGTTTGCGACATCTTCCAAGATCGTCGTTCCTGGTACCGAGAAGCAAAATCTTCGGAACAACGCTGGGGCATACCCATTGCCGTTAACATGGCGTTCATCTATCAAGAGTCTGCATTTCGGGCGAGGGCAAAACCGGAGCGATCCCGCATTTTTTGGATATTTCCTGGACCACGTCCGTCGACAGCGTTTGGCTATGCCCAGGCCCTCGATAGCACCTGGGGCGATTATGTCACCGCTTCGGGAAACCGTTCTGCTTCACGCTCCAATTTCGGGGACGCCATAGATTTTGTTGCCTGGTACAATGCCAATTCAAATCGTATCAGCCGCATAGACCCGGATGATGCCCGGAATCTCTATTATGCTTACCACGAAGGCAACCGCGGTTTTCAAAGCGGCAGCCATCGCAATAAACAATGGCTGATAGAAGCGGCCAATCGCGTCCAGTCAAATGCCAGTCGCTTCTCCGTACAGATGGATGGTTGTCGACGGGATCTGGATAAGAATTGGTTCCAGCGCCTCATTTCCTAGCAGGCTATTAGCGAGATATTCTGTGACGATTGAGTGACGTGGCTGGTTGGCGTCCTGCCTTGAATCGTGAGTGTGACAGTTTCAATTAACCTAGAGAGGGAAACCATGAGTTGGTGGGGTAAAGTTGTTGGTGGAACCCTCGGTTTCATGATGGGGGGGCCGCTTGGCGCCTTGTTGGGAGCCTCCTTAGGCAACTATTTCGATGGCGGCAGGGAGGCAATTAGACTGAATGGCTCGATGGGCCTCGGTGCTACCGAGCGCGTGCAATCGGTATTTTTTACCACGACATTCGCCCTGATGGGTTACATCGCAAAATCCGACGGCCACGTCACGGCGGACGAGATTGCCCTGGTCGAACAGGTTATGCGGCAGATGCAGTTAAATCCGCAACAGCGCACGGTCGCCACTAATCTGTTTAATGCAGGAAAACAAGCAGACTTCCCGGTGCATGAAGTACTGGCTCAATTCAAACGGGAGAGTTTTAGGCGGCGTAATCTGGTACAGATGTTTCTCGAGATAATCGTGGCCACCGCCTTCGCCGATGGGCGACTGGATTCCAGAGAGCAGATAGTTTTAGAAGACATTGCCAGCGACCTCGGTTATACCAGGGTTCAATTTAAGCAATTGCTGGGGAGGCTTTCCGGACAAGCGCATTTCGTCAATCAGGAATCTAGCGAGAAAAAACTAATCGCGGCATACGAGTTGTTAGGTATCAACTCCTATGTGAACCAAGCGGAGTTGAAGAAAGCTTATCGCAGGCAGATGAATCAGCATCACCCGGATAAACTGGTGGCCAAGGGATTGCCGGAAGAGATGACCGAGCTTGCCACGCGGAAAACCCAGGATATCAAAGCCGCCTACGAATTAATTAAGTCACACCGTGACTAAGCCCCGCGCAACTATCAATGCTTACCTGAAGGTTTGGTTAATGTCGGCCAGTACTTCATTGCCAGGGCACAAATCATGCTTGCCGAGGCTGTTAAATGGTTTATCGACGGTATCCAGCAATTCGTGCAAATCGGATGTTGACTGATTTATATACAGTAGGCCGGTAGCAATCTTGCCCTGTTTTTTATATTGGTTAATATGGTGCAACGCATTTTCTTTATCGTATGGATCGTAGTTCTGGCTGGTCTTGTGCAGGTGAATGACCGAGCCGTCATGCAGCGTGATGTCC
>JADFOC010000226.1 GCA_022563075.1 Pseudomonadota bacterium | reverse complement strand
TGTATTCACTGATATCCAGCCTGTTATCGCGCTGCCACAGTCGCTGCTGTTCCTCGAAGGAGACGACGTGAATATCCAGAGCAGGATCGAAGCCTCCCCGGTAGTGGACATAACTACCCGACTCGACCCGCTTGCCACTGATGAGGTTCGCCAGCAGGGTTTTACCGGCGCCATTAGGACCAAACAGACACCAGTGCTCTCCACTCGCGACTTCGAAATGCTCGATCTTGAGTACGGCACGGCGACCGATGCGGCAGAGAGCCTGCTTGACGACGAGAAGCGGAATCATGATGGGTTCGATTTCAATTCACTCCACGCCGATGTTGCCACAGCATGAGCGCATTTACAGAATCTTTTTCGATACCAAGTTGCTTTTCCATAACTCACTCAGTAAGCTCCGCGCCATGGATTTAAGTGCGCTGGACATCGCCAGTTTCGTCTTTTTTATCGCTTGCTGGGTGGGTTATACCCTGTTTGCTCGTCGCGCCGCTAAGAAAGTGAATAGCCTTTCCAGCGTCTTGTACCGCTATCGCAAGGAATGGGTGAAGAAACTCAGTATTAGTGGCATGAGCGAAGTGGATGGCGAGTTGTTAGCCAGCCTCGAGAAACAGGTTTCCTTCTTAGCCTCAACATCCCTGTTAATTCTGGCAAGCCTGGTCACCGTACTCGGTGCTGCCAGCGATAAGTTCTTGAATTTTTCTGCATTGAGTTTTGTCCCTGAGGTCCCTTTGGCAGTGGTGCAGTTAAAACTAATCCTACTGATCTTTGTCTTTATCTATGCGTTCTTCACGTTTACCTGGGCGATTCGACAATATGGTTTCTGTTTCATCTTGTTCGGTTCCTCCTTTCAAACCGTAAAATATTATAAGGAAGAGAAGGACTACAGTCCGATTGCCACTAAACGGGATTTTGAAGCAGTGACCAAAGTGCTCGACCGGGCTGCGCATAGCTATAACTACGGCATTCGGGCTTATTATTTTGCGATGGCCGCCCTCGCCTGGTTTATCACCGCCTACTTTTTCATTTTTGCCTGTGGGATAACAGTGATCGTGCTGTACCGGCGAGAATTTAAATCCAGCAGCCTCAAAGCCCTGGTGATCGCACGCCTGGTGACGAACGTGCATGATTAGCCAGAAATAGAGTTCGACTAAACGTGGTTACCCTGGTTTCTCTTTCTAAACCTGTTGCGCAACCATCGATAAGCCCTCTTGGCAATGGACTCATTCTCCGGCAGCACGAAATCTGTATTTTCAGGAATCCAATGCGGTTGTCTATAACTAAGCTCCTCCCCTTTGCTGATCATCGGCGTGTAATATTCGCATCCCTCAAAGAAGAAATGAATTACCTGAGAATGTCGGCTTCTGCTGCTGTCTATCAGCGGCGCACCACCATGTAACAGATTTGCGTGCCAGCTTATTGCCTCTCCTTTTTTTGCAATGCCATATTCCGGCACCAGTTTGTTTTCCTCAATGAGGTCTCGAATGGCTTGTTCGTATTGGGGGTAATTATTCTCCCCCGGCTCGAGATCGAAATCCTGCATCCGGTATTCTGGCATTTTATGGCTACCCGGGTAGTAGATCAGCGGTCCATTCTCCAAATCGATGTCTTCCAAGGCAATCCAGACTCCAACCATATAGCCTGTTGGAATGGTATTGAAATGTATCGTATCGGAGTGTGGTGACTGAGTGGTGCCCACAGGAAAATTCAAGGTTTGAAAAGGCAAGGCTTTTCTGCCCAGCAACTGTTCCAGGGCAGTGGCGATTTTTTTGCTCACGGCCAGTTGCCGTACCTCATCCACGATCTTCCAGGCATCCTGAATACGCGTGAAGGGTACTTTATGTTGACGAAAGTCTTGGTCGTAATGGGGATAGACATGCTCCAACAGACGATCGAGAAACTGCATATCGAAGTCAAAATCGACCTTCAATACTCCTCGATCATGAAAACTCGCGATCTGTTCGTCGGATAGTCTGCTAAAGCTTGTCGTCTCCATGCGGAGGGATTCTCGTAAATAAGGGCCACAGTATTAAGAGCAATGCATTCATTATCGAAACTTTTGACAAAATATTAACTGATTTAGATGAGTTAGGGCCTGTTACCCAAGGCCCGCTGCATGACTTCGTATTGAATGGCCATCATATGGCCGATGGAACGGCGCCAGTATTCAGCATTATGGCGACCAAGACTCTGCATATAATCATAAGGCACATCGTTGATCATTAAAATTTGCGCAAATTCCCTCGCCTCACTGATCAAACCGTCTTCGATGCCCGCATCCAGATATATGTGTGGCATCTGGCTTTTTGGTACCGTGTAGATGATAACAAATGGATCATAGGCTTCGGCTTGTTCAGATGTTTCGAATTCAATGCCTTTGGGTGTGCGATCGGCCTGGGTGCTAAATCCGGGAATATCGATGATGCCGGAAATAAAGTTATCGGCTTCATCGATGCGCGCCTGCCGCGCGGGGTTGCGCTGAGGTTGCCGATGATCGATGCCGGCTGCTATCGCGGCGGCGGGCGTGACTCAGCGCGCCGCTGGTGCTACCGATGGAGATAAACATCTCCGGATGACGCAGGCCCAGGGAAAAAGCGCCGAACCCACCCATCGACAAACCGGCGATGGCGCGGCCTTCGCGCCTAGCTTCGGTACGATAATTGGTATCCACATACGTAATCACGTCTTCGACGATATGGTCTTCCCAATTGTTGAGCTGACCTTCTTCATTGGATGCATAATTAACGAACCAGCTATTGCCACCATCGGGAAGTACCAGAATTAGATTATCGAGATTGCGCGCGTAATATGCACCGGCTAAATTGCGACCCCACACCGTGTAGTTCTGCATGAATCCATGCAGCAGATAGAGGACCGGGTAGCGCTCATCGCTGTCGTGATAGTTCTTTGGCAGCACAATGTCGAACTTCATAAGGCGATCCACAGCCGGGCTAAAAAACTCAACCGTTTCCAGTCCAGCGGGTATCGGCGCAGCCACCGGCACCCGATTCGGTGAATTCTGCGCCAATGCCACGCCAGCTAGCAACACCATCACGGCGAAGGTCAACAAACTAGCAGGAAGTATTGTATTGATCTTTAACATTTTGAGGCTCAAACATGCTGCTGTCGGATTTATATCACTTTTTGCAGATGTCTTCTTCTCTTTTCAGTTCTAAGCCATTGAGATAAGTGCTATATTTTTATCTCTCCCCACCTCGTTTACGCTCGTTACTTTGCACGCTCGATTCGCTTCCACGTTTTGCCTCTGCCTGCATGGCTATTGCGATGTTAAGTATGCCTTGCAATGACGCCTCATCCGGTGAACAATTATTTTAGAAAAACTGTGCAGAGCGTCGCAAAGGCTCACTGCCCGTTGGCGAACAAAGCAGTGGCGATCAGCGAAGAAGAGTAAGTTATTGATATTCGGTAAATGCATTAGGTCCATCACATAGATCGTTGGCAAATGGTTCTACTATGACATCTATTTTCCCGCTACGTATTCCGGGCCTGACAACGGAGCCTGGCGACAATCGTCTTCGACTCAGAGTTCATGACAAAAAGGACATCGTAATATCTAAATCCATAAAAGAAAAAAATATTTGGGAACCGGAAGAAACTCAGTTCATACTCAGTGTCTTGAACCGAGGAGAAATATTTCTCGATATAGGCGCCAATATTGGTTATTTCTCGGTGTTGGCTTCCCACCTGTTGGGTAAAGAAGGAATTGTATACGCGTTTGAACCGGAAATTGAAAATTACAAATTATTACTCGCCAACTCCACGCTAAATGGCAAAATAAATATAAGATGTTTTCAAACAGCCCTTTCGGATGAGGATACCCTGGGATTTCTTTATCTGAATGAAGAAAATCTGGGAGATCACCAACTATTCCCTGTTGAAGAGCAAAGAGAGAAAATTGAAGTTACCATCAGGAAAGGTGATTCATTATTGCTAGCAATGACATCGCGAGTCCATTTCATAAAAATTGATACTCAAGGTGCTGAGTTTCATGTGCTGTCAGGATTGAGTAAATTGATTGAACAAAGTTTGCCAGAACTAGTGCTATTGCTGGAATTCTGGCCCCGTGGACTGAGGCAGGCAGGAGTATCTGGATTACAATTACTAGAATTACTTAGCCGTTTTGATCTCGCATTTTATATCTTGAAGGCCGGACTGCTAATCCCAATTAGCCGCAAGATTTTGAGACAATGGATCGATATTACCAACCTGGATCCACTCTCGGACGGTTTCCTGAACCTGATATGCGCCAGACCCGATCGGTTTCCAATAAATGGTTGGCGGAATTTACCTATTAAATCTGAAAACCCATTGCACCACCTATTCGCGGGTATATCCGAAGAGCTAAGAAAAAATATCCCTGGCTTGGAATAAAAATTAATCAGGCCCAGCTTGGAGCACAGTCTCTACCCTTTATTTAGATACTCTGCAGCCATATTTCTGCCTTTGTTACGGTATCTTAACTCAACAAATCGATAAGTAAATTCACTCAATACAAACGTCATTGAGAACGCAATCAGCAGAACAACAATATTTATCAAACCTTTATTGAATTCAGAAGTGGCGTTTTTCCCGAATACTGCGTCCCACAACAATGAGATTGCAATAAACAAAGTAAGGTGAGAAATATACAGTGCATAGGAGCGGGAACCAATGTACATCATTACTTTTCTAAAACCAATAGATCTGCCAAAATGCCTTTTATCATATGAAGCTAACCAGACCAACAAGACGCAAAGGACCGCTGCGAGCCCAACGCCATAGATCTTCATATTAAATACTCCGGTGACATGGGCGCCCACTGCAGGCAACAATATCACTAAAATTAAACTTAAGGCAGAAGAAACATATTTTGAATCTAATACTTTTGGATAAATGGAAATGTAGTGTTTCGAATTGGAAAAAAAAGACAATAAAATTCCCCAGCACAACGCATCTGTTCGAAAGAAGAAACCAAAACTTGTTACCGGGCGGTACCAGAAGAATTGAGCAGCAAGGAGAAGAACCAAACTAGCAATAAACATTTTTCTATTTACAAAGAACAACAAAAAAGGAAAAACAAAATAAAATTGTTCTTCCAGAGAAAGACTCCAATATTGACCATGAAGATAGTAGATGCCACAAATACTGTCGTTGCCTGGATTGGCATTACAGTAAGCGCTATAAAAATTTAACCAAAAAAGATTACAGAACATGGTTTGATGGAAAAATTTACGAGCATCCAGTGGTAAAGGCTGCTGGACCTATGAATTTCATAGAATATTTTGAGGATCGGTTTGGGAAGTTTGCCGGGGTGGTAGCCTCC
>JADFOC010000225.1 GCA_022563075.1 Pseudomonadota bacterium | reverse complement strand
TGCGCTGGTTATCTCATCGCGGCGGTGCCCTGGACTTTAAGGAGTGGCAGCAAGCCTATCCCGGAAAAGCGTTTCCGGTATCGGTTGCCATCGGCGCTGACCCGGCAACGATTCTAGCCACGGTAACGCCGATACCCGATACGCTCTCTGAGTATGCGTTCGCTGGCTTATTGCGCGGCAGTAAGACGGAAGTGGTGAAATCCTTAACCAATGATCTACAGGTCCCTGCCAGTGCAGAGATCGTGCTTGAGGGCGTCATTGAGCCCGATGAAGTAGCCGAGGAAGGGCCTTACGGTGATCACACTGGTTACTACAATGAAGTCGAAACCTTTCCGGTATTCACGGTAAAGCGAATCACTCATAGAAAAAATCCCATTTATCACAGTACCTATACTGGTAGACCGCCAGACGAGCCAGCGATGCTTGGAGTGGCTCTCAATGAGGTATTTGTTCCTATTCTACAAAAACAATTTCCAGAAATTGTGGACTTCTATTTACCACCGGAGGGGTGCTCCTATCGGCTGGCGGTGGTCAGCATAAAGAAGCAGTATCCGGGGCACGCCAAGCGGGTGATGATGGGTATTTGGTCTTTTCTTCGGCAATTCATGTATACCAAGTTCATTATTGTAGTGGATGACGATATAAACATTCGGCAATGGGACGATGTGATTTGGGCCATGACTACGCGGATGGATCCAACTCGCGACACTGTGCTAATCGATAACACGCCGATCGACTATCTGGATTTCGCGTCTCCGGTTTCCGGCCTTGGTTCAAAAATGGGTCTGGATGCCACTAACAAATGGCCAGGAGAAACCGAGCGACGCTGGGGTACGGCTATTTCGATGAGCGAAGAAGTGAAGCAACGTGTTGATGAGTTATGGCAGGAGCTCGGAATCGGTGATAGTGAAAATAACTAAAGGAGTCGGTTCTCTTTTTTATGCCTTTTATTATCTTCATTGATTATCGATGCCATGCCACTGCTACTCTGAAGGCATAGGCAGTTCGGGCAGCTTTGCCCCGATCAAATCACCGTAATTTTTTAAACTAGTTTCACTCGCTTCACTCTCTCCCAGATTTTTCAACAAACGACTGAGCTCAGCATAAGCTTCGGCCGACGGAGCTGTCTTGATGCTGGCCTGATAATACTCCCTGGCCTTTCCCCACAATTCATTGCGCATACATATTCGACCCAGGCTAAGCAACAAACTTGCGTTGGTGGGTCGGCTCTTGAGCCAGTTTTCCGCCTGAGTCAACTGCTGTGGATGACGGCTAAAATCTTGTTCGCCGTAACATAAAACCAAAGCATCACTCCACTTTTTAGCCAGCGCCAATTCTATCGCCCTGGCTGCCTCAGTTTTTGCATTCAGCTCCAGCAAAAGTTCAGAGTAGTGTCTGACCATTTTCTCATCTTCCCGGTATTCTCCTGGTGCCTTTTTCCACAACTTGCCAAGATCGATGATAGCCTGTGGACTATCAGAATTAGTTTTCCCCTTACTAACGATGGCATAAAGTTCTTCCATAAAAACCCGCATCTGAATTCGTTCAAGTTCCTCCTGGTCCACTACCTTATTTTTCTCCAGGGCCGGCAGCAGTGCACGTAGTTGCTCCCAATCTTCGAGCCTTACATAAACATCTTTGAGAAGGCGTAACAGCGGAGCATCATTCAATGAATTTTTTTTCAATTGTTCGAGTATTGCCATGCATTGCTCTAACTGCTCCGACTTAAACAATAACCGGGCTTTAAGCGAGTTGACCGTAGATCGAGCGGCAGGATATTCCTGCTCAGCTTTCTCCAAGCATTGTATCCATGAGCCTTTGTCATCCAGCTGGTGGGCGGCGAAGGCAGCGGCCAGGTAGTTAATCACGCTAGCATCTTCATCCTGAGTGCTTTTGATAAGTAAATTGTAACTGGACTGCCAGTTTCCTCGGGTAAAACATAACAGCCCCTCTATAGTGTTGCTGCGCGCCTTGGTTTTGCGTAGCTTGTTGTAATTACGACCAAGCCGAACCAATTGCATTGGATTAATCCAATGCAATACAAGCAATATCAAACGAATCACCAGATACACAACAACTAATGCAGCAATCAATGCAAATAGACTAGTCTCGAACGTGTAATCACCAAATGCTATTAGTAAATAACCAGGATCTCTCGGAAAACCCAGAGTTAAGGTAATCAGCAGTGCCAATACGATAGCTAAAAGACTGAAGATGAAGAGCTTGATCATAAGCCGCCTTAGCGCTCGCTCGCGGTAAGCTGACTTATCAGGGTCAAGGACTGATCGATCGAGGGTAAGGCTGGATCTATATCGATGGCACGTAGCGAGTTCAATTCTGCCAGAATCGATTCTGCTACAGCAGAATCCACCACCACATATTTATGTATCCAATCACTGCCGTTGGTAATACTCCTCCGGTAGAGATCTCCATCACGCAGCAGCAACGCGAGTTGAGTTTGCTCAAACATCAAAAGCAGATTTTGCTTGAGATGGATATCCTGTCCTGGTGCCAGCATGGCTTCTGGCGTGTCTTCCCACTTACGCCATACAAAAACCGAACCGAGGAAAGTTAAAGTTGAGTCGATAAAGCCAGTCGAATTGGTTCCAATTTGTGCCGGTTGGGCAGCAGTAGATCTACGGTTCTGGTAATTTTCTCGCATCGAATTGAGCAAAGTAATTGCATCAACTTGAACGGCCAGATTATCCAGACGTAAGTAGATACCTGCTCGATCCACAACTTGCACATTACGTAATTGTCGCAGTTCGGCGGCAATCGCCTGCCGAACTGCGAACACAGCATTGTTGCCGGATTCAAGCAACGCGGCGTCTGCGCTCTCAAGCAAGGCAATAGCAGCAGCCAGGTCTGCCTCCAGCTGTAGCTTCTGACTGGCAATTCCCAGAAGATATTCTGCTTCGAAGATCTTCCATTCCAAATTCAGCGCGACAGGTGCTGTGAATTGTTGATTCTGTAAATCAGCGAGGAGCACATCCAAGCGTTCTATTTCCAGGTTCAAATTTTCTTCGAGTTGACGAATAGCCGAGTCGTCTACCGGTACCATTTGAGGCAATTCAGCCAGGTTTTGCTGCAATTGCTGAAATTGAGAATTTTGTGAAGCAAGGGTGATACTGAGTAGTTGATTTGCTTCGCTCAACGAAGCCAGTTCGATTCGCAACAATCGCTGCTGGTAAGCCAGGAACAAACCAATCGTCAACAGGGGTAAAAATAGCAGTGCTACTATAGCGAAGCGGCGACGCGCATTCTGTTGTTGGCGAGTTGTGCGAACACCCGATTTGGCGGCATTACTTTTGGAAAGTTGTTCCAAGATTTTGGGTGTTTCAGGTTGTTTTGGCATTAGTACTCAACCTTGTCGGCTAATGATTCCAGCGCTGCAATGAAAGCTGCTACATCCGCACCATTGGCATCGATGACCTTACTAAATCCTGATTGCCGTGCCTGTAGCGCTACTCGCGCCGAAGGCACCAACAATGGTAACAGAGTCAATTCTTCTTTGTTATCACCCAGTACCACAATCAATCTATCCAGCGATTCAGTACTGGTTACACTCAACACGTTCACTGCATCAGCCTTAATCAATTGATAGAACTCGGTTGCATCATAGCGAATTGGTGTCCGCCGATAGACTTCCAGATACTCCACTACAGCGCCTCTAGCTCGCAAGGTCTCAGCAAGCAGTTCGCGCCCACCCTCGCCGCGTACGATGCCGATGCGTTGCTCATGCACATCATTTAGCACGGGCAGCTTCAATAAATCTTCGCTGGTCACTCCCGCTTCGGAACGAATCACACTACAGCCGAGTGCAGTAGCAACAGCTCGAGCCGTAGATGGGCCCACCGCGACGATGCTCAAGTTGATTGGAAGCTGTGGCCAAAATTCAATTGCCCACTCGGTGCCATAACTAACCGCATTGCTGCTCACAAAAATCAGGATCTGATAATTGTCCAGGCGCTGAAATTTGCTTTTCAATGCCTGAATCGCCGAGGCGTCTACCAGTGGATTGATCTCGATTAAGGGAAGCTTGATCGCCTTGCCGCCTGCCGCCTCAATAGCAGCGCAAATGGATTGCTGTTGCTGCTGTGGTCGAGTGACCAACACATTAAGACCCGTTAATGAAACAGACGTCATTATCTATCTACATTAAGACACTGAGAATTTCCGCTGCGCCTTGAGAGAGTAAATCTTCGGCAACTAGCAGGCCCAATTGCTCAGCTCGATGTGGATCGCCTTTCATTTCACTGCGAATAATTCGTGTGCCTTTGATATCGCCTACCATAGCTCGCAAATGGAGTACGTCTCCCGTCAGTTCCGCAAAGCTGGCAATAGGTACTTCACAACCACCCTGCAGGCGCATATTGACAGCGCGTTCGGCAACCACTCGAGTCGCCGTCGGTTGATGGTGCATACAATCAATCAGCTTCAGTGTATCCAGGTCTTGGGTGCGACATTCGATGCCCACTGCCCCCTGGCCACCGGCAGGTAAACACTCATCATAGCTCAGGCGTTGTTTGATGCGTGCTGACAGATCCAATCTCATCAATCCCGCGGCGGCCAGAATAATGGCGTCATATTCACCTTGATCGAGCTTGTCTAACCGCGTACCTACATTGCCGCGCAAGTCTACTATTTCCAGATCGGATCGCAATTCCCTTAGCTGACATTGCCGCCTTAAGCTGGAAGTGCCGACCTTGGCATGCTTGGGTAAGTCGGTGAAATTAGCATAGCGATTGGACACGAAAGCATCGGCAGGATCTTCTCGTTCGCAGATAATCGCCAGACCCAGTCCAGCAGGAAATTCCATCGGAACATCCTTCATCGAATGCACTGCTATGTCGGCTTCATCATCGAGAATAGCTCGCTCTAACTCTTTCACAAACAAGCCTTTGCCGCCAAGCTTGGCCAGTGGTGTATCCAGGATTTCGTCACCGCGAGTTGTCATGGCCACTAATTCAATCTGCAAATCGCTATGCGCCTGTTGCAATGCCTGCTTAACATAGTTTGCCTGCCACAACGCAAGAGGGCTTTTACGGGTGGCGATTCTTAACGACCTGGTTGGCATGCCTGGCTGTTCCATTTGGTGTTTTACAGCGGATGAAAGCATTTTACGGTAATTGCCTGGCTTTGTCCGAATTGCGGGCTCTGCTCAATTCGCAAAGTTATTAAGCCTGTGGCTATCCTGCTATAATCGCCTCGCCAAAAGTTGGCTGCGCTTTGCTTGGACTATTTATGAGTAACAACAAAGTTCCAAACAAGTCCTGGGGCGGTCGATTTACGGAGGCCACAGATGCCTTCGTAGAACGATTTACTGCTTCGGTGGAATTGGATCAACGCCTGTAGC
>JADFOC010000224.1 GCA_022563075.1 Pseudomonadota bacterium | reverse complement strand
AATTTGAAAATTCCCGGGATTGGTGTGGTGGACACCAACAGTAATCCGGATGGCGTGGATTATGTAATCCCTGGCAACGATGATGCAATCAGGGCTATCCAACTCTATACCACGGCCATAGCCGAAGCGTGTATCGAAGGCCGAAGACTTAGCGAACCTGCTGTTGGCGACAACGAATTCGTGGAAGTCGATGGCGATGTGGGTACTGACGAGACGGTAGTTGCAGGTACGACTTCGGAACAAGATGAGTTCACTGCTTCCGCAACCGCTGAGAGTGCGGCGGTGGCAGCAGCGCCAGCCGCCGCATCCGCGACGGCATCTGAAGGTGTGGCTCCGGTGCCAGCTGCTACCGGCACTACCACACAGGCAACTGCGGACGCCGCGGAAACAGACGATAAGATCACCGAGGCGCCGGTTGCCGTAGCAACTGAAGCCACCGTAAGCGAAGTCGCTGTAGCCCCGAAGGCGGACCAGGAAACCGAAGTAGCACCAGCCAGCGCGGGGGCAGAGGAACCGGCAACCGAGAAGAAGGCGGCTGCCAAGAAGAAAGCACCTGCTAAGAAAAAAGTAGCAGAAAAAAAGAAATCACCAGCCAAGAAAAAGGCGCCAGCCAAGAAAAAGGCGGCCACCGTTTCGAAGGCGAAGGCGAAGGACGATTCATAGGGAAGTGAGGCGATCGGCCTCGCTTGATTGAATCCCCAGCCACAGGAATCAATTCAACCAATGTGAAAGGGGCGAGCAGCCCCTTTTTTACAAATGAAATACACGAAGCTGTTGGCACTTCGGCAGAATTAAGCAAGAGGTATCAAACATGGCAACTGTTACCGCAGGCATGGTTAAAGAACTGCGCCAAAGAACTGGCGTAGGCATGATGGATTGCAAAAAGGCATTAATTACAGCCAATGGAGCAATGGAGCAGGCGATCGATGATTTACGCAAAGCCAGCGGCTTAAAAGCGGCGAAAAAGGCGAGTCGAGTTGCGGCTGAAGGCATTGTGCTGACTAAGATCGCCGAGGATGGAAATTTCGGTGTGGTGGTGGAAGTAAACAGCGAAACAGATTTTGCCGCGCTGGATGAAAATTTTCTGAAATTTGCCCAGCAGGCACTGGAGCTGGCTTATTCGAATAAAGAAGCTGATGTCGAGGGGCTGTTGAATGCCGGCCTGGAAGACTCACGGCAGGCGTTGGTTCAGAAAATCGGCGAAAATATCAACTTGCGTAGAGTCGATCGCGTGCAGTTTGATGATGCGAACCGAGGCATCGTCGAAAGCTATGTGCACAACAACAATCGAATAGCGGTGCTCATTGCGTTACAAGGTGGCGATGAATCTCTGGCTCGGGACATCGCCATGCATATTGCCGCCGTAAATCCCATGGTAGTACGTGCCGAAGAGGTACCCAAGGACGTGTTGGCGAAAGAATCTGAAATATACTCGGCGCAGGCACGCGCAAGCGGTAAACCAGAAGAGATTATAGAGAAAATGATCAGTGGTCGATTGCGAAAATTTATTGCGGAAGTAAGCTTGCGGGATCAGCCCTTCGTCAAGGATCCTGATATTAAGGTTTCGGATCTGCTGGCGGAAGCGGGGGCAGATGTGGTTAAGTTTGTGCGCTTTGAGGTGGGTGAAGGAATCGAAAAAGAGGAGGTCGATTTCGCTCAAGAAGTGGCGGCTCAAGTGAAAGGTTCAGCCAGCAACGGCGCAGAGGCTCCCTAGAAAAGCCGATGTCAAAACAGCAGCGAAAATACAAACGCATTTTGCTGAAGCTGAGCGGCGAGGCGTTGACGGGGGATGCCGATTTCGGAATCGACCCCAAAGTGCTGGATCGTATGGCGCTGGAAGTGGGACAACTGGTGGCGCTTGGTGTGCAGATTGGCATGGTAATAGGTGGTGGTAACCTGTTCCGAGGTGCGGCGCTGCATGCCGTTGGCATGGATAGGGTGACGGGTGATCACATGGGCATGCTGGCGACGGTAATGAATGCCCTGGCCATGCAAGATGCCCTGGAGAGGGCTGGTATTCCAACCCGGGTGATGTCAGCCATTCCAATGAGCGGAGTCGTTGAGCACTATGACAGGCGCACCGCGATACGCCATTTAGAGGCCGGCGATGTGGTGATATTTTCTGCCGGCACGGGTAACCCGTTTTTTACCACCGATACCGCAGCATGTTTGCGTGGCATCGAAATAGGTGCAGACTTGATATTGAAGGCGACCAAGGTGGATGGAGTTTATTCATCTGATCCTGAAGAAAATGCCGACGCAGTAAAGTTTGACAAACTTAGTTATGATGAAGTAATCGAGAAGAAGCTCGGTGTAATGGACTTGACTGCGATATGTTTAAGCCGCGATCACAAAATACCAATTCAGGTGTTCAACATGAATAGACCCGGAGCATTGCTCAAGAATGTAATGGGCAAGCCGGATGGTACCTTGATTGAATAGAGTCTAAACTGCATTGTCCACTAGGTGATGGTGAGAGAGCATATAATGATAAAAGAAACAATTACCGATGCAGAAGAGAGAATGCGGAAGAGTGTTGCTTCATTGGAGGAAGCATTCAGAAAAATCAGAACGGGAAGGGCACACCCGAGCATTCTCGATAGTATCCTGGTGTCTTACTACGGAACCGACACTCCTCTAAATCAACTCGCTAGTGTGAATGTTGAAGAAGGGCGTTCGCTGATCATATCGCCATGGGAGAAGGTATTAATTGGCGAAATTGAAAAGGCCATATTGAAATCTGATTTAGGACTAAATCCCTCCAATAATGGCGACACTATTCGCGTACCCATGCCTCCCCTCACTGAGGAAACTCGTAGAGAATTTACCAAACAGGCGAAGCAGGAGACAGAGAATGCCCGAGTCGCTATACGAAATATTCGACGGGATGCGAATTCTGATTTTAAGGATCTGGGCAAGGAAAAAGAGATCAGTGAAGACGAACAGCATAGAGCGGAAGAGCAAGTTCAAAAATTGACCGATAATTACATCGCAACGGTAGAATCAGCTTATCAGGTAAAAGAAAATGAATTACTTTCTTTTTAGCAGTTTGTAGCACTGCACCTCAAGCGCCCAGAATACATCTTGACATGAGGTGGTCAGCAAGGCTGTATAAATATTATATATAATGACACCTGACCCTAAATCACAATATCCCCAGCACGTGGCCATCATCATGGATGGTAATAACCGATGGGCTAAAGCAAGGGGAATGCCGGCAAAATCCGGTCATCGCCATGGCGCCGAGGCAGCCAGAGAGATAGTCAATTCCTGCGTTAATCGAAATATTCAAATCCTCACTCTTTTTGCATTCAGCAGTGAAAACTGGATGCGACCGAGCAAGGAAGTTCAGGGCTTGATGGCGTTGTTTCTTACAGTTTTAAAGCGCAAAGAAATCAATCAGTTACATAAGAAAAATGTACGTTTGCGATTCATTGGCAATCGCACCGATTTTTCCAGGAAATTGCAAACTAACATGCAGGAAGTCGAAGAACTGACCGGCAATAACACCGGCACTACCGTAATCGTGGCCGCTGATTATGGTGGTCGATGGGACATAACGAATGCGGTCAGGGCACTTGCCTGCAAAGTAGAGCAGGGCGAACTTCGTAGCGATTCCATTGACCTGGACATGGTGCATGAACATACTAGCATAAGTGACTACCCTGATCCGGATCTTTGTATTCGAACGGGTGGCGAGCATCGAATAAGTAATTTCTTGCTGTGGCAGTTTGCCTACACGGAATTATATTTCACAGATTGCTTGTGGCCAGATTTCGATGACCAACAATTTCAGTTGGCGCTGGATGATTTTGCTAATCGCCAGCGTCGCTATGGCGGTCACGACCAAAATCAGGGATTGGAAGATAATAGTGCTTAGGCAGCGCATTATCACGGCTGCTCTCCTAATGCTTGCCTTGATAGCTGCAACGACGTTGCTTTCCTCATTTAATTTTGCTGTCTTATTTGCTCTACTGACGTTACTGGCAACTTGGGAGTGGAGTGGTTTTATTGGGCTCAATGAGCCCAGATCTAAGGTGATTTATTGCAGCACCATTGCCAGCATGATCTTTGGTCTGTTCTTCCTGTTGCGCATCACTCCGTCAGCGCAGAATATCGACGCAGTACGGGCAGCCATTATACTCGGGCTTGGTTTGTTGTTCTGGACTCTCGCGTTGTTTATGCTATCGACTTACCCCCAGAACAAAAATCTATGGAATGATGAGTCTAAAATAGCAAGCATGGGTATGTTTACGCTGATTCCAACCTGGGTGGGATTAGTTCAATTGAAGTATTTATTGCCGGACGGATATCTGGTATTGGTACTAATTGTGCTGGTTGCTGCAGTCGATGTAGGCGCCTATTTCTTTGGCGTAAATTTTGGTCGGAGAAAGTTGGCACCCAATGTGAGCCCGAAGAAATCATGGGAGGGTGTCTGGGGAGGCTTCACAGTCTGTCTGTTAATAGGTCTGGGGTTTGCTTGGATGATGCATACTTATTTACTGGAATTATCAATTTGGCGATTCCTGTTGTTAGGCGTGCTCATTTTGTGCGTCACTTTTTTCAGTGTTGTCGGTGATCTATTGGAGAGCATGTTGAAGCGCAACCAAAACATAAAAGACAGTGGTAGCTTGCTGCCGGGGCATGGCGGCCTGTTGGATCGTGTCGATGGCCTGATGGCGGCCACTCCTTCGTTCGTGCTGTTGACTATGTTGATCCTGGGTGATTCTCAATACGCATGAACAACCAGATCCACACCGTTACCATACTCGGATCCACTGGCTCCATTGGTCGGCAAACGCTCGCCGTCATGGAAGAGAATCCCGGATTTAAGCTGCATGCCCTAAGCGCTAACCGAAATGTCGAGTTGTTATTCGAACAATGCCAGCGCTACCAGCCGAAATTCGCCGTGGTCACAGAGTGCGACGCGGCGGAACAATTTTCCACACTGATTGAAAACAGTGATTGCGGTACCCAGTTACTGGTTGGGAAGAATGCGCTGGATCGAGTCGCCAGTGATGCCGAGGTAGATTCGGTGATGGCAGCGATCGTTGGCGCGGCTGGGCTGGAATCGACCCTGGCGGCCGTTACCAGCGGCAAGAGAGTGCTGCTGGCGAACAAGGAATCCCTGGTAATGACGGGCGATTTGCTGATGCAGGCTGCGGTCGATTCGGGCGCGCTGATAATTCCGATCGACAGTGAGCATAACGCCATTTTTCAATGCCTGCCGCCGGTTGCTCTAGGGCTAAGTAATTCACAGTTCCGGCACGTTGAAAAGGTTGTACTCACCGCATCCGGGGGACCTTTTTTGACGACGCCACTGGAGGACTTCGCGAACATCACCCCGCAACAGGCCT
>JADFOC010000223.1 GCA_022563075.1 Pseudomonadota bacterium | reverse complement strand
ATTATGGATGCTCAATGCAGATGAATAATCTGAGCGAATTTGCTTCACCATAGTGTATTCTCTGTCCTACGCAATGATGATGGGCAACATGCTATGAATGGAGCAAGTTACGAAACACTACGAGTCGAAGTAGAAAACAATATCGCAGAGATTATTCTCGATCGTCCACCCGCAAATTTGATCGACCGCAAATCCACTCTCGAATATCACGCAGCCCTGAAAGTAGTCGATGCAGACCCGAATGTTAGAGTCATCATTCTCTCTGGCGCCGGTAAGGGCCTTTCCGGCGGCATCGATCTAAAGTATCTCGAGTCATTCGGGTCCGATGAGATGAAGGATTTCCTCCGGCTTTTCTACCTCGAAACCATGGCTCTCACGAGATCGTTACAGAAACCAATACTCGCTGCTGTGCACGGCTATGCGCGCGAAGGAGCATGCACGTTAGCCTTTGCCTGCGACATGATAATCGCGGCCGACGATGCAAGTTTTGGCTATCCCGGAGTACCGAATCTAGCCGCTCCCCCGGGCATGCACGTCTGGTTTCTGCAGAAGCTGATTGGCAGGATGAAAGCCGCCGAATTGATTTTTACTGGCAAGGTGATCGTTGCCGAGGACGCAGCACGCCTGGGCTTGATTACCAAGGTAGTACCATCAGTAAAATTGAAGGAAGAGGCAAGAGCATTGGCGGGTAAAATCGCTGAGATGTCACCGCTGGCGCTTAAACAAACTCGTGACCTGCTGTACGCAATGGAAGATATGAAATTTAGCGAAGTCCCTGCTGCTGCTTTGGAAGCACTTGCCAGCGCCTTCGATAGCGATGACAGTAAAGAAGCCCGTAGGGCATTCCTGGAGAAAAGAAAACCCCATTGGACTGGCCGATAGGAATACTCCGTACAGGGTCTACGCTTGATATTCTTATTCAGCATAACCCCCAATTATGCTTGATCTAAACTGGCTGCGTCGTCAGCCGTAAAACATCCTGAATGCTCGCTTGATGATGCCAAATCCGCTTGCTTTACGTACCGATTAGGACTAGAAGTAATGGCTGTATATCTACCAAAGGTTGGAGGCGAAAATGGCTAATTACTTGACACGATCTAGTGCAGTATTGTTGCTTCTCTGCGCTCAAACCGGCATCTCTGCGGAATATCCGAATATGGAAGGCCAATGGGTCGGCCATATTCGGGTGGTCACTTCCGGCACCAGTGAAACAGGCCAGGTGTCTAGCGGTGGCGCTATTATTTCTGAATCTGAGCTTGTGTTCACTGTTGATTATCAGGATGGTGCAACATTTATCGGACGATCACGAAGCTCAAACGCATCAGGCTCAACGGCAGGAGTCAGTGTATACGGCTCCATAAGATCAAATGGCAAGGAAGCGATGTTCGTGACTAGCACCGGCGGTAATGGACTAATATGGTTTGAGAATCCTACCGCTTTCGAATATTGCTATACGAACTTAAGTGAAAATACGGCAACCGCCTATTGCGCTAAATTATCGAAGAAAGAATAATTGAAGAATTGCGGACGGGAAACCAGTCTTACTGGGAGATTAATAAATCCAGGGATACCTGGCGCCTTATCTCACTCGGCTAGTTCGTCAAATATTGCCTGAATCCGAGCTGGTGTAAGTGGCCAGTTCAGGTCTTCGATATCGAGTGCGTTAGCAATTTCATCCCGGCCGATACCAGATTCAATCAAACTGGTAATACGCGTGACCAACTGATTAAACTTACCTCTGAAAATTCTGACATCAGTTCTCGTTAGAATGGGTCCGTGGCCGGGGATGACGGTGTCGAAGTCGAGCGCCAGCAAGCCGTCGAGGGTCGCGGTCCACTCGGCGGCGCTGCCGCCGTTGGCGTAATCGATAAACGGCGCCAATGTGCTCCCGTCCAGACGTTCCCCCCAAACAAAAAGATCACCGGTATGCACCGTGCTCAGATCCGGAAAGAAAATCACCGAGTCACCGCTAGTGTGCCCACGCCCGAAATGATGTATTTGTACCTCGGCATCGCCAAGAAAGACACCTGTGCGTTGCCCAAAGACGATTGACGGGGCACCGGCTTGATCATTCCTGAGCATATTGGCACGGGCATTCTCATGAGCGATCACCTGAGCCGCCGGCATGAAGTCGGCATTACTGCCTGCGTGGTCGCCATGATGATGCGTGTTCAGCACGTAGCGAATCGGCTCAGGCGTCACACTCGCAACCTGCCTGGTGATGTCGCTATAGCTGTAGGAGAACTTGTTGTCGACTAGAATTACGCCGTCACCGGTGACTCTAACCGCGACATTACCGCCGGACAAACTGCCATCAAAACCAGGTATGATGTAGAGACCATTCTTGCCGGGTACTGGCTGTATCCGAACCCGCTCTAATTGCTCAGGCGTGAGCGTAGGGCGTTGCTGGGCGGTAGCGAAATTGAGTACGGTGACGCTCACGAGAATCAACGTGGCCAGCACACTAGTGGGCATAATAGTTGTCATGTTCGCTGTCTTATTCATCTCTTCTAATCCCTTTGCCGGCGGCCACAGAAGGCGTCACCTTCCCCTTAGCCCTCGTTTAGAGTCTGACGCTTGCCTGGTGAAGACTGGTACTGCAGAGCATTAACACACTGCAACTTTGGGTTTAAGACCACTGTCAGATGTGTATTTTTTATAACACGCGCATCCCGGTCATTGCCAGTTAATCTATGCAGACTCATCAGCTTTTTCGAAGAATATTATGCCCGCAAACATGTGTTATTCTCCGAAACACTTATTTGGAGGATCCATAATGCATCACCCAACCGCCTCTCTAAACCGATTCATTGTAGCGCTTTGTGCATTGCTGCTGCTTCCCAATTCGTTTGCGCAGGAAGCGAATGAGCAGGTGGTGATGGTGCCAATGCGCGATGGGGTAAATCTCGCTACCAACATCTACTTGCCAGAGGGGGATGGCCCCTGGCCGGTTGTATTAACCAGGACTCCATACGACAAAAACCGTGCGCGTCGAAGTGCTGATCTTTATAACGAGAATGGTTATGCGCTGGTCTCACAGGACGTACGCGGTCGTTATGAATCCGAGGGCATCTATCAGCCTTTCGAAGTTGATATGCCCGATGGTTACGACACGGTTGAATGGATTGCCGCACAGGACTTTAGCAATGGCAAGATTGGCATTTTTGGCACCTCGGCACCCGGCATTACTTCAAATCTTGCAGCCGCCTCGGCTCCTCCGCATTTAACCGCTGCCTATGTGACGGTGGCGCCAGACAGCCTGTTTTATCGTTCCCGGTTTGTCGGCGGTGTGTTTAAAGAAAGCCATTCAGGTGGCTGGCTTCGAGGACAGGGAATTAGTGAAGAGAAAATTAATGCTTACAAGGCGCGGGCGGTGCTCGATCAGGGTTGGATCGATACTGATTTTCTATTCCATCGTCAGCATGTAGAAATACCAATTTACAACGTCGGTGGCTGGCATGATATCTATGCTGAAGGATCACTTTATAACTTTGTGTATCTGCAGAATGAAGGCCATGCCAAAGCCAGAGGTAAGCAAAAACTGTTTATGGGTGCATTTGGCCATGGCGCACTGCAAGGCGACCTGGCTTATCCCGGTGGCGGCATGCTAGCCGGCGATATACAACAACAACTGCGCTGGTGGAACTACTGGTTAAAAGGAACTGACAACGGCATCATGGATGAACCTGCCGTTAGTTACTATATGATGGCTTCCGCTCGCAAGAATGACGCCTCTCCTAAAAACCGTGTCATTCAGGCCGAAACCTGGCCGCCACAGCACGTGCAGACTCGCTTCTATCTACAACCGGGCAATTCGATTGCTACCGTGGCTCCTACGGCTGACTCGGCATCCATTAGCTATCGATTCGACCCGGCCGATCCCGTGTCGACGGTGGGCGGTCAAAACCTCGGCGCCGATGTGGGTCCTCGAGATCAACGGGAAGTGGGTGAACGCCAGGATTACATTCGTTTTCAGACTCCAGTGCTGGAGGAAGATGTGGTGGTTGCGGGCCACATCGACATGGAGTTGTTTGTGTCAACAGATGCACTCGACACCGATTTCGTGGTTAAGCTGGTTGATATTTATCCCGACGGTTATGAAGCACTTATCCTCGATTACCCCTTGCGCATGCGATTCAGGGATGGGCAGGATGCCGACGATGTCAAACTGGCTACGCCCGGCGCTATTGAGAAATTAAATATCAACATGTGGAGTACTGCGCAAACGTTTGAAAAAGGCCATCGTATTGGTATTCATATCACTTCGAGTAATTTCCCGCGGTTCGCCGTGAATCCAAACAACGGCGCGCCATTGGATGATTTAGAGGCACCGGCGAAGATAGCCAACAATACAATCTACTTCGATGCACAACATCCGTCGGCCATGGTTCTGCCGATTGTCACCGAAGAGTTGTAAATAAGACTGCGGGTAATCAGGGGCCCAAAATAACACTAAATTTCTTTACTCCACCAATGTTGGCACAGGATTGTTCTTGCTAACGTATATTTCCTTGAAACCATAAAAATCAGGGTGGGGGTGTGCAATAACGATATCACCACCACCGCGGGTAATGATGTTTGGCGTACCGGATGCATCGCAACGCAGAGACTCGTGCGGCATCTCATTGTTTTGCAACAGCTCGCCGATTGCCGTAAAAATCGCTATACACCGGTCAAGCGGATCTATCGAAAGATCTTGAGCACGCGCTACCGCGTCTATCGGGACGTCGTCAGAATGTGAATAAGAATACAGTCGATAAGCAATGACCCCGAAACCAACCAGAACAATCAGCCACCCCCACCGGGCATTGCTCGGCTTTTTCTTCGTCGCCTCGGGTGACACCTTGGTGTCAATTCTAATTGTCTTCGCCAATTTATCAGTTTTATTTTGCCGCCTGGATTGCGCGGAAACAAATTGCTCGGCTTCACGAGCTTTGACGCAACGATCGCATAATGTCTCAGATTCAACGAAATTCGCACATTGGCCACACATTGGAGTGTCACACTTGGAACAATTTGCGAAAGCATCTACATTTGGATGGTTTTTACATTTCACTATGGGGTACTTTCCGGAGACTGCTGCTTAAGCCAATTGGCGCTTTGTGGACTATGCATTTAGTACAGAAACCACGGTCAGAGTAAATATAATTTATGTGATCCAAGTCCCCGTTTCGGTAATGCAGCGCGCCCGCCAGGTGAGTAATCAATGTTTTCACGATATCAGATTGTAGCTAACGCCTGGCCCGTCTTTTACCAGTACCGTATATTTATTATGGCATAATGATCAAGCTGCGCATGGAATAATGCACGGCAGTTTCCATTATGCTTTAGCCAGCGACCGATAGCCGACAGATAGTGATCCGAACTGCGCCGCCACACATACCGCCAGAATTCCAATGGACAACTCGGATACGTTACGAAAGAATAACCGGTACCGCGCGTGATTGTTGTTGC
>JADFOC010000222.1 GCA_022563075.1 Pseudomonadota bacterium | reverse complement strand
CATCGATTCAATCCCATAGAATCCATGAGGCTCTGATGGTGCACGGAAGTTCCCCGAGGTGGTGCGGTTGGTGTACACCGGATAGATGGTGCGTTGTCGATTCGGACAGGCATAGGCGTCCATGCCGCCGATGCCACCGGAATTTTTCCGATACGGGCCCATGCCGCTATAACCACGCATCTGTATGGCGGTTACCGTGCCATCGTTTTTTACGCCGACCTTATAGTACTGCACTGTAGGCCAGCGTCCGTGTACGCCAAGCCAGTCTTCCCGGCGTGAAAATTCCAGCATCACCGGCGCGGCGGCATGCTTAGAGAGGGTGGCGGCAACCAGATCGGCGTCCTGATTCTGGTTTTTATTGCCGAATCCGCCCCCCATGTAATGACACACGATGCGCACCTGATGATCCTCCAGACCAAGATCACGGGCGGTGTCGTGGCGGCAGTTGGAAATACCCTGTGAGGGTGTGTATAAGGTTAGCTTGCCGCCCTCCCAACTTGCCAGCGCGCATCTTGGTTCCATCTGTGCGTTATGAATGAAACCCGTTTCATAACGCTCCTCGAACACCTGATCGGCTTCGGCAAAGCCGGCATCAATATCGCCGATGTCGGACACCATCGGTTCGAAATTATTCCTGAAATCCGGGCACAGATTGCCCTCGGGCCAGATAGCAGGCGCACCGTCGGCGAGTGCCGCTTCGGGTTCCAACACGAAAGGCAGTTCTTCATATTGCACCCGAATCAGTGTCAGTGCTTCCTCCGCAATATGTCTATCGGTGGCAGCCACGGCCGCCACCGAATCGCCCACGAATCGAACCGGGTTATTGAAGATGTAACGTCGGTGTGCTGTGGCTGCCTTGGCGGGGTCGTTATATTGCCGACCACCGGATATGGAGCCGGCACCCCACACAATCGGGGCATTCTCATGGGTGATAATCGCCCGCACTCCGGGGAGTCTGGAGGCTTCGCTGATATCGATACTGAGGATACGCGCATGAGGATGTGGGCTGCGCAGGACTCGGCCATAGAGCATGCCGGGCAATTTAACATCCCGGGAATATTTGGCCTCCCCGGTAACCCGTTCTACCGCATCGACTCGTGGCGTATCGTGACCGATGGTATTGAGAGGCTCAACCGCCGTATTGCTTGCTTCAGTCATGCGGCACCTCCTGGTTGATTACCCACTGCCACTACTGCTTCGACGATGGCGTTGTAGTTAGAGCAGCGGCAGAGATTGCCTACCAATGCCTGCTTCACTTGTTCTGGATTAGGGTTGGCGTTGCGGTTGAGCAGCGCCGTCGCCGTCATCAACTGTCCTGGTGTACAGAAACCACACTGAGGTCCATTGTGGTCGACAAAGGCCTGCTGCAGCGGTGAAAGTTGCCCGTTCCGAGCCAGGCCTTCGACGGTTTGAATATTGCTGCCATCCGCCCAGACTGCGAGTTGGCTGCAGGAATAGACCGGCTCGCCATCCATAAGCACGGTGCAGGCACCGCACTCGCTGCGATTACAACCGATCTTGGTTCCGGTTAGTTGCAGATGGTCTCGCAGCAATTCTGCCAGGGTCCAGCGATCTTCCACCTGCAGATTGTGGATCGATCCGTTCACCGTGAGGCGAATGGCTGTCTGTGCCGCATTCGATGGAATCGGCGAATCGGCTGCTTGGACTGCAGATACGCCCAAGACTGGCACGGCGGCAGTGGCGACTACCGTAGCACCGGCTCCCTCGAGGAAGTCACGCCGAGATTGTTGCGGTGGGGTTAATTCCGTTGTCGCCGGGTTATGGCCTTCATTTTTATCATCGCGCATGGGCTCACTCCTCATTCGCAGCGGTGCTTGCATAGGACTATATCCGCCACTGGACACTGGGTGCAACTAAATTTGGAATGGCAATGTAACTATCGACTAAAGCTCCTGAGATTGGCACTTTGGCTGGTGTTTACGGATTTAATATTCGGCGGCTATTCCCATTCAGATAAGCGTATGCTTATACTCTGAATCTCAACTAAATTCGCCAACCACGATTCACGAATAATACGATGCGCGATATAGCTAATTTTCTCCCTGCGTTACTCTTGATCACAATTGCCTGCTCGAATTCTCATGCTGACAGCATTCCGGCAGAAGCGGGAAATATAGAAATCACCCCCCTGATTCACTCTAGCGTACAACTGGAGTACCTGGACACCGTGGTACAGATTGATCCCTGGGGCCGCAATGGCTTGTCAGGTGTTAAACCAGCCAGTCTTATTTTAGTTTCGGACGATGTGGGACATCATCTCGATACCGATGCCATTGCGAAATTACGTTTGCCGAACACCAGCATCGTCATCGCAGCTAATGGCGAGTCACAAATTCCTAATGGCATAGTCCTGTCCAATGGTGAAATTATAATGGTAGCAGGTGTCACAGTTGAAGCCGTCGCAGCGTACGACATTATTCCTGGCGCACCCGCACATCCTAAGGGCGAAGCGAATGGTTATGTGGTGACTCTAGGAGGTAAGAAGTTGTATTTTGCTGGCGTGACGGAATGCCTCGACGAAGTTAAGGCGCTCGATGGTATCGATGTCGCGTTCATGCCAATGAATATACCTCGTGGCCGAATGACACCCGCCGCCGCCGCCGATTGCACCAAGATTCTCGATCCGGATGTTGTCTACACTTATCACTATGATCAGGACTATGCGCGTCGCGCGGCCAATCCGGACTACGCAGGCTCGGAGCTACCGGGCGGGATATCGGTGGATGAAAGCCTGGACTTGTTCGAAGCGGCGCTAGCGGGCAGCGGCATCGAATTTCGGCGCGCGAACTGGTATCCACCACTAGACTAGGCCACAGCCCAAGCTCGGTAAAGACGTGTGAACGCTCCGAATCCTCCCTTATTCCGTTATCCTATGCACCTGGAAAGCCTGGGCGTTATTATACTCGTAACCCTGATTTTCTATGCCCTCACATTTGTCAGCCTTGTGAGCTACACCATCAGTGAGGGCATGCCATTATATTTATTGGGCATAATTACGATCTTTGGTCTGATCGTTATGTTTATTGAGTATGGTCTAGAAATTATTGAAGAGTCGGCGCAAGGAATTCCTCATCCTCCGGCGCTGTCGATGCAATGCATCGATAAAGGCAGAGTGGGAAGACAAATAGTGATGTGCTTGCTGTTCGGGGGGCTCGCCGCACGCTTATTTGTAGCAAATCTAGATTATATTGCCGTACTAATTCTCTGTTTTATCCTATTGCTCTTTCCAGCCTCTCTGGTCGTCAATTCACTTTACGAAAACTTCTTGGAAATTATTAATCCAATAACCTTGATTGGCTTCACTGTAATAGTTGGTAAAATCTATGTTGTCGCAGTGATTGCACTTGCCACAATACTCGCGGTTTTCTACGCGATGTACTCTGTCGGTCTCGGCAGCTTCCTGATGTTCCTGCCCTTTGGTCTTTACGGCTTGTTGGTCTACTTTCGATTCCTCGGCCTGGTTGCTCACCGACACAGAGAGTCGCTGTTGCCGGAACGCGAATTCGGTGAACGCGACCGGCAGATAGATCAATTCTATGCAGACAATGCCAAACTGCATGAAGTGTTAGAGCATGCGTACTGGTCCATCAAAGAGAAGCGGGTGGACACGGCCATTGAATTAATAGCTCCGGTGATTAAACTGGCTGATTGGGCGAGGTTTGAAACTGTATTCGGCTACATTTCTGAGTGGTCAAATAAAAAACCGGCGATCCATTTTTGCAAACTCTACATCCCATTTTTGATGGCAGGTCAGAACGCCATGCGAGCCTTGTCACTGTGCGCATGGTGCCTGAAGCACGAAGCTGGTTTTGGTATCGACGACCCGGAACTGCTTGAACAGCTTGTCGCAGCCGGTGCGTCGAAGCAGCAATACATTGTCTTAGTAAAGCTGCTGGATAATTTTGTACAGCAGAATCCGGCCCACGATTCTGCACCACGCTATCTATCTCTCGCCGCAGATATCTGCCAGGACAAGCTGCACCATCAGCAAAAGTTTAATGAGCTAACACAAAAATTGGAAATTCTGCAGCGAGTTGACAGCTAGCCTGATCGAATTTTAAACAACTGAATTCGAGATGCGAATTGCCACTACACGGTGCTCGCCGCTAGCTGAATCGGTTTTCCGTGCGGCGTGTTGTGATAAGCGCTGCGCCATTCATCTGCGCGCGCGGATATCTCATTGAAATTCGAAATCCCCTTCGCTTCAGCTATTTTTTCCAATGCGCGAAGCCAATGTTGGTAATAGGTATCGCCCAAATCCAGATCTCCCTGTTTTTGCGCACGACTAATTTCTTCGCTTAGAATTGCAGCCCACTCTTGCCAGGAAAACAGTCCCCCCTGGTTCAAGGCGATGACCAGCGCAAAGGCTTGCGCTTCCCAGGGTTCGCTGAAAACAGGCCCCTCATCATCGTGAGGTTGCAATGGAAGCGCGTTGATCATTTGCTCACAGGCTCCAAATAGGGTTCCCAAAGATCGATCATTACATCCGCGTTCTCGGCACTGGATCCCCACAACTCGATGGCAGAGAAGCGCACGGCGTAAAGCTGTTCACCCACGTGTTCACCCAGTGCATTCTTGTCAGGAAAAACATGACAGCCATGATGTGCAACTACTACTCCAATCGATCCCTGGACATATCCTGGTACGCGCGTATGTCCGGTGGCGCTGGATTTGATTACCTGCACGCTAGCGCCGATGGCATAGGCCGGGACGGTGTCCGCAACCAGTAAAGTTGGTCCGCCGGAACGAAGTATTTTCTCTATAGCCGATGCATCGGGAACTCGCAGTTTATCAATAGCAGCATCTGCCGTACCAACCATGCCTTCGCCTAATTCATCCTGCTGCAGCAAGCCCTTTTCAACCAGGAGTTTTTCCAGCCCAACCAGCCAGTTTTCATAGTAGGAGTTCCGCAGATATGCCGTCGATTCTTGCCGTTCGCGGGCGTGACGAGATTCATCGATATTCCATTTCCCTAGCATCCCGCTCGCCAGAGTCAGAGCAAATACACGTCTTTCCCAATCCGCATGGAAAACAGGTTCCTGTTCTTCAGGTTCGGGATTGATAGGTCCTGGTCCTTGCCTGCCCCCCAGATCATGTCCACCCTTCATCAATCTCGCCTCACTTGCGGGTCTGCCGATCTGGCGAGTTCAACACCGATCATGGAATTTCGGCTTACCAGTTGTTGTAGCCGATCTTCGCTCCAGTTATCGGTGCCAGCAGGGCGCAAGGGTAGCACCAGGTAACGCATCTCGGAGGTGGAATCCCATACTTGTATTTTGACCTGGGGTTCAATAATAGTGCCAAACTCCTCCAATACACGGCGCGGTTCACGCACGGCGCGCGATCTATAAGGTGCCGATTTGTACCAGGCAGGCGGCAGTCCCAATACTGTCCACGGATAACAGGAACAAAGAGTGCAGACCACGAGGTTGTGAATCT
>JADFOC010000221.1 GCA_022563075.1 Pseudomonadota bacterium | reverse complement strand
GGCCTCAAGTCTGAAGGCATCATCCCCCGTATACAGTTCCTCGACGAACAGGGTAACTTTTCCCTCGAAGTAGGCGATGAAGTGAAAGTCGCATTGGAGACCGTCGAGGATGGTTTCGGCGAAACTCGCTTATCCAGAGAGAAAGCTAAGCGAGCTGAATCCTGGATGGAGTTGGAAGCCGCATATGAGAAGAACGACATCGTCACCGGCGTCATCAATGGCAAGGTGAAAGGCGGATTCACGGTGGATTTGAACAATATACGCGCTTTTCTGCCTGGCTCGTTGGTGGACGTGCGACCGGTACGCGATACCTTGCATCTGGAAGGCCAGCAGCTTGAATTTCGGTTGATAAAATTAGACCGCAAGCGCAATAACGTCGTTGTGTCTAGGCGAGCGGTGCTGGAATCCGTTAGCACGGAAGAGCGGGATGCGCTGCTGGAGAAACTTCAAGAAGGTATGTCGGTTAAGGGAATCGTCAAGAATTTAACCGATTATGGAGCATTTGTAGACCTCGGTGGCATAGATGGCTTATTGCACATCACCGATATGTCATGGAAGCGTATTAAACATCCCAGTGAAATTGTAAACGTCGGTGACGAGATTGAAGTCAAGGTTCTCAAATATGACCGTGACCGAAATCGGGTTTCACTCGGCCTGAAGCAACTCGGTGAAGATCCGTGGGTGGCTATCAAGAATCGTTATCCCGAAAACATTCAGGTTAAAGCTATGGTGACCAACCTGACTGATTATGGCTGTTTTGCCGAATTGGAAGAAGGCGTGGAAGGTTTGGTGCATGTCTCAGAAATGGACTGGACCAATAAGAATATTCACCCCTCCAAGGTTGTACAGTTGGGTGATGAAATCGATGTGATGATATTGGACATTGACGAAGAACGCCGCCGTATTTCACTTGGCATCAAGCAGTGCTACCAAAATCCATGGGATGGGTTTGCTGAAAAATTCAAGAAAGGCGACAGAATTTCTGGCAGCATAAAATCCATTACCGACTTTGGTATCTTTATTGGGCTCGATGGAAACATCGATGGTTTGGTACATTTATCCGATATTTCCTGGGACGAACCGGGTGAAGAAGCGGTGCGTCAATATAAAAAAGGCGATGAGATCGAAACTGTTATTCTTTCCATCGATCCCGAACGTGAACGTATTTCACTGGGTGTTAAACAGCTGGCAGACGACCCATTTATGGATTATGTTGCCAAATTCGAGAAGGGTAGTATCGTCAAAGGAACAGTGACGACACTGGATGCCAAGTCTGCGACAATTACTTTGCTCGAAGGTGTTGATGGCGTATTGCGTGCTTCTGAAATTAGGCGCGATAAAGTCGAAGATGCTAGAAATGCGCTGAGCGAAGGTGAAGAGATCGAAGTTAAAATCGTTAGTGTCGATCGCAAGAACCGCATTTTAAGTCTGTCGATGAAGGCTATTGCAATGGACGATGAGAAAGCGGCGATTCAAGATCATAAGAGTCAAGATCCAAGCGACGTGTCACCAGGAACCATCGGTGATCTGATTAAAGCAGAAATGGACAAAGGTTAGAGTCAGTACCCCGGCAACTAACCCTTGGTCGAGGTACTGCTATAAAAGTGGTACTTTGTGGTACGCTTAAGATACCTGAATACTTAATGCGCGTGTCAGCATGATCGCGATGTACTGGTACAGGGGATAACTATGACTAAGTCTGAACTTATTGATCGCATTGCTGGAAAGCAAACTCAGTTGTCATCTAAAGATGTGGAGTTAGCGGTTAAGGCAATTCTTGAGTACATGTCTCAGATACTTTCTGAGGGTGAGAGGATCGAAATAAGAGGATTTGGCAGTTTTTCGCTGCATTATCGCGTACCACGTATCGGGCGAAATCCTAAAACCGGTACCCCGGTAGCGTTGAGTGGTAAATATGTACCACACTTTAAGCCGGGAAAAGAATTGCGGGATCGGGTCAACAATAACATGTTGGCTGAAAATCACTTTTAATCCAGGCGCTAAAAACCACATATTCAAACGGTATAGCCTGCTAGGTTATGCCGTTTTTTCTTTTCGGCAACTGCCGCCTGGATTACACTAACAAGCGAGCTTGAGCCTGGATTTGTGCCGATGCATAAGATTGCCCGTTTGCTGTCAGGATTCTTTTTGATATTGGTATTCCTGGCCAGTATCACATTTTCTTATTTTAATACAACGGCTGTAACCATTGCGATCGGCAGCTGGGAACTGCCTTCGCAGCCAGTCTCAGTCTGGATTATTGGTGCATTCGTGACCGGGGGTACAATAGGGTTGCTATTGGGATTGGGCATCTTTCGCAATCTTAAGTCCCGATCTGAGATCCGCCGGCTCAACCAACAATTATCTGACGCCAGACAGGAAGTTGGTCAACTTAGAACAATGTCACTAAAGGATTTGCAATAGTAATGGATAATCTCAGCATTTATTTCTTGTTACTGCTGGCTGTAATTGCCGGTTGGTTACTTGGCCGGCTGGGATCTCCGCGCATACACAGCAAAACACGGAACCACAGTGATATTTTTCAAGATTATTTTGTGGGCCTTAATTATCTTCTCAATGACGAACCGGACGAAGCGATTGATACATTTATCAATGCGCTGGAAATGAACAGTGAGACAATCGAGACGTATTTGGCGTTAGGTGCTCTATTACGTCGGCGGGGAAAAGTAGATAAAGCGATAAAGGTACACCAGACTCTGATAGAGAGACCAGGGCTTGAGCAAGATTTTTTAGATTCGGCCAGATTGCAGCTAGCCATCGATTATATTGCTGCAGGCCTATTAGATAGAGCGGAGAGATTGCTCAATGAGCTCTTGACTGAGAATTCGCCAGCCAAATTGGATGCACTTAAACATCTCATTACCATATACCAAACCGAGAAAGAATGGGAAAAAGCGATAAACTGCTCGAGTATGCTGCTAGCGAACGCGGGCCATAAAAAAGATATCGAACTTCGCACGGCGGCGGCGCATTACTGTTGCGAATTAGGTGAGCAATTTCTCAAAGAGGATCAGCACAGTAACTCAAGGGAGCAGATAAAACGAGCATTTACATTTGATCGCCATAACGTTAGAGCATCGTTGTTACTGGCTAATATGGAGCAGAGGTTGGGAAATTTCAAAGCGGCTATTAAAGAGTTGATACGGATTCGTAACAACAATCCGGAATTTATCAGTCAATTATTAGGTCCGCTTGCAGAGTGTTATGAACAACTTGAGAACATGACAGAGTACGAAAAATTGTTGACTAATACTCTGCCTGATGAGCCGGATGTCAGCGTGGTGCTAGCGCTTTCTGACTTGGTTAAAACGCGATCTGGAGACGAGGCGGCGATAGAGTATTTAAATGAGTATCTCACCAGAAAGCCATCCTTGACCGGATTGGTTGAGCTGCTGCGTTTGCAGATACCGAAGTCAGATGAACGCGTTGGTGGCAATCTGAATTCGCTACGGCAGATGGTAGATTCGTTATTGCGTAAAAAGCCGACCTACCAATGTAATCATTGTGGTTATGAATCTAAAAATTTGTATTGGCTTTGTCCGAGTTGTCAAAAATGGGAGAAGATAAAGCCCATACTGGAAGCAGGTGGATCTTAATGTTCGGAAGTATGCATTGAGAGGGAGTAAAACTTGAACAAACGGATTATAGTTGCGCTTGATTTTGATTCTAAAAAACAAGCAATGAGCCTGCTTGATCGGCTTGATGCCGAACTCTGCCGGGTGAAGGTTGGCAAAGAATTGTTCACGGCTTGTGGGCCTGGGTTAGTCAAAGACATAATAAAACGGGGTTTCGACGTATTTCTGGATTTAAAATTTCACGATATCCCAAATACTGTGGCCAGAGCGGTGCAGGTCGTCGCTCACATGAGAGTTTGGATGTTGAATATCCACGCTTCTGGAGGCCTGATCATGATGCAGCAGGCGCGCGAGGCACTGGAGGGGTTTGGTGAACGGCGACCCCTGCTAATTGGCGTCACGGTTTTGACCAGTCTGGCAAAAGAAGCCCTGGAACAGGTAGGTATTGCCGGTAATCCGGAAGAGCAAGTGAGTAAGCTTGCGTTCCTCAGCCTCGAAGCCGGGCTGGACGGAGTGGTGTGTTCCGCCGCAGAAACCCGATTATTACGGGCACAGTTGCCCGAGGATTTTTGCCTGGTGACGCCGGGCATTCGTCGCCCGGAGGACGCGAGTGGCGACCAAAAACGGATAGTTGGTCCTGCCGACGCGATTCAGGGCGGCAGTAGTTACCTGGTGGTAGGTAGACCAATAACCAGAGCTGAATCACCCAACCAAGCACTGAAAGAGTTTAATTCGGCCATAGCTAGCGTTACTTAGGTTCTTTGCTAGACTCTCTGCAGCAACTGCAAAGTTGTCTCCTCTAAATAGCGATAAGGACATTACTATGATCAGACGCAATTGGTTAAAAGCAGCGGTGGCTGCGTTGGTACTGATGTTTGCTCCATTAACCCTGGCAGCCGACACGCCTGAAGACACGACACAGCGAGTAATCCAACTCGATATTAATTCTGCCGATGCCAGTGCGATTGCCGCCGCGCTCGATGGTGTGGGATTGGTAAAAGCGCGGGAAATTGTTGCCTACCGTGAAATGTTTGGAAAATTTCGTTCAATCGATGAATTGGCCGAAGTACAGGGTATTGGCCCGGTAACGGTGGAGAAGAACCGGCACCGCATTCTTATTGTAAATAATTAGCAGTTTTTGTCCGATAAGGCACTTTCAATTTCACTTGAAAGTGCCTGATTTTATTACTGAAAATTCTGAAAAGCCCGATATAATACCCAGTCTCACATTGCTTCAGGGTTGATCGCTCAATGTCGCTTTTGGTTCTGGTAACCGTGGTATTCCTGGCGGCGGTACTGTTGACAGGCTTATTGAAGATACTGGCACAGCGCGTGCGCTTGCTGGACTTGCCAGTTGCCCGCAGTTCCCATGCCGCGCCCACACCAGTGGGCGGTGGTCTCTCTATTGTGCTGCTGTTTTTATTGGTCGCATCCTATTATTTTGTCGATGGCTTGATACCATTGCCGGAATTCTTCGCCCTGCTCGGTGGGGGGCTTATCGCGGCTGTGGGTCTGGTGGATGATCTAAGACAGATCGACATCCTGTGGCGCGTGCCAACCCAGGTCATCGCCGCCATCTGGTCAGTATGGTGGCTGGGCGGTGTAGCCCCTATCGGAATTGGTCCATGGTTACTGCAGGCCCCGTGGCTGCTGAGTTTCCTTGCGGTTGTCGCGTTAGTATGGCTGCTGAATCTGTATAATTTTATGGACGGGATCGATGGGATCGCGGCTAGCGAACTGATTTTTGTAAGCCTGATGTCACTGTTCCTCGTTATCAATAGTGGCGATCAGGTTATTGCGCTACTATCCGCCACTCTTCTGGCCGCCGGGGCCGGATTTCTACTCTGGAACTGGCCTCCGGCAAAAATTTTCATG
>JADFOC010000220.1 GCA_022563075.1 Pseudomonadota bacterium | reverse complement strand
AGTTACCAAGTAGACTAATGTAACCCAAAACAAAATGGAATTGAATAAAATTGTGCTGCCAAGCCATATAAATATATAAGAAAGGTATATTGGATGTCTAACCCATGCGTAAGGGCCACTTGTAACTATAATGCCTGTTCTGTGGCTAAACGCAAAATCCAACTCTTTTGCAGTAAATATTGACCACCAAAACACTCCAAGTCCAACTAAATAGAAAATCAGGCAGGCTAATTTGGAGACTAGGACTGATTTTGTTTCTGTTATGAAGAAAAAGTATGTGAGAGCAAAATTGATCGTTACAACTGGATCATAGAGTCTACTTCCAAATCTTGAAGAAGAAGATTGAATATTGAAAAACCGGAATCTAGCCCAAATTAAACTCACGACTATCGTGGTGTAAGTGACTATTAATAATAGTGTAAATAAATTCATTATGATTTAGGACTAAAGATTAAGACGAAAAAGCCGTATACCAACTTGCAGTAGAGGTTAATCATAATTATGGCTATTGGTTCTAAAGGTGTATGGATTATCTATAGTTATAGATGCTAAGCACCAACTTCTAACACATGCGAAAATTGTTCGATTCGACAATCCAAATAAGTTTTTGAACTGCAATTCGTGAGAGAGTTCAAGTGAACAACAAAGCGTTCAGTAGAAACAAGATATCGGTCTATTGTAGAGAGCATGTACATGAATTTTCGAATCAACTAAAGGATGATGCATCAAGCGCATTAACAAGTTGGTTTAGGAGAACAGTTGCTATATTACTGAGTTTATCTTCCGTACTCAACTACATGGATTCTGCTAGTAGAGACAATCCGTTTGCTATATACACCTTATTTGCTTATGCATTTCCTATATTAATTGTGGTGTTGTATCCTGTTGTTACCCTATTCATCTCCACTATTGAAAAATACAGCCCACAAGTTCTTGATTTGCTCTCTATTTCCAGCCTCCTTGGGTTCTGCCTATCGTTGTATTTCTTATTCGCTAGCGTGAGTCCTTCTGAAAAGTTGCAATTGTTTGGTCAAATAAATTTTGTATTACTATTGTCTACTTCATTTTCTTACCATGCGACGTATACGGCAACAGTTGTGCGAAATATAGTTTTTACCGTTGTGGCAACTATAGCCCTAAACATAGTTGGTATTGAGCTTTCAGCACCAAATCTCATACTATTGCTACAAGGATTCTTAGGTGGCACTTTAGTAAGTTGGATTCTTATCGAATCCAACCGAGCCCGGTTTTATTTGAAATCGACCGATGCAGATACAAGACAACACTTATACAACCAGTTATCGAAATTAGTTTACCCTCATCAATTGGAGCGCATTAAGCTTGGTGATGAACTAGAAAATACTATGCCGCTCACAGAGGGAAAGGCTATAGTCAATGTCTTCGATGTGCAACGCTCTAGCGAAATTCGGCATGAAAAGACGGCGGAGTTTTTTATGGCTGTGTTTCAAGCCTTTCTGCAAATTTGTATGAAAGGGTATGGACACAATCCACTGCGATCCCGGGCATTTCGACTGAAGGAAACTGGTGATGGTTTTATCAGTTCGATTGGCTATCCCTTCTTGTCCATTGATTCAAGATCGCTGGCTGACAGTGCAGTAGGTACGGCACTGGCTATGTTCGAAGCCTTCAACATAGAAGTTGAAAAATTCAATTATTCACGGCCGATCAAGGCGGCGATGGGGCTGGCATACAATTCGGTGCAGGGAACCTTCCAAAGTGGTGGCATACGATCCTATGATCTGTTTGGTGAGGCGTTAATCCAGGCCTCGAAATATGAGGAATTGCGTAAGCAACCGGCTCTCTGGGAAATCTTTACTGAACATGCAAAGACGCTGGGATTAGAAGAGTTTCATGTATTGATTGCACAAGAGGTCGTCTACAATTCATTAAGTCCTTCCTATCGAGATTTGTTCATCGAGATCGACCTTAAGGGCGAGCGACTAACCAAGAGCAATTTTCAAATGATGTACGACATCGATGCCAAGTACATCTATTTCCATCTATTGGAATGACAAATCAGCGATTTAATCGGTATCTCTGTTGACGGTGACCGCCGGGATACCTTCTCCATCTACTGAAGCGAATACCTGTATTGGTTGGCAACAGACCTGACAATCTTCGAAGTAATCCTGTTGCGGGATAGAGCAATCGATCAGCAATTGAATAGATTCGCCGCAGTAGGGGCATTGAGTTTCTACAATTTCCTGAGTAATCATGATTGATGCACTTCCGTTAGCAAGAGTCCGTTTTCGAAATAGGACTCAAGATTTTTAATAACCAGATTTCCCATTTCGCGGCGGGTCTCCACTATGGCGCTACCAACATGAGGCAGCAATATAACATTGTCCAAATCCAATAGTGGTGCTGGCACCAGGGGCTCACTAGCGTATACATCAAGCCCTGCCCCGGCAATTTTATTTGCCGTTAACGCACTAATCAGAGCTTGGTCATCAACGCTGGAGCCCCTGCCTACGTTAATAAAAATGCCATCCGGTCCCGGGTATTGAAATACCGGCTCGTTGATTATTCCTCTAGTCTCGTCGCCTCCCGGCAACATACATAACAGTATATCGGAATTTTCAGCAAGCTCGTTTATGCTGGAGTAGTAGCGATAAGGTAAGTTTTTCGGAGAGCGATTATGGTAGGCAATTTTGAGCTTGAATGGAAGTGCTCGGTGCACGACTGCCTCTCCTATTCTGCCAAGGTCAATGATGCCGAGTGTCTTGTCTGCCAAGCTGTGTCCGAACACCAACGGGCCATGCCTGGTTCCGCACAAATCTGTCAGCATTAACGATATTGCGCGCCGTCGCAAGAATTAGTGCCATCGCAATGTCTACTACAGCATCGTTGAGGACGTCAGGTGTATTGGTGGCTCTGATTTTAAGCCTATTGACTGCTGCGAAATTGATTGCATCCACCCCCACACCGAAACAGGTAATGAGTTTCAAGGATTCGAGTTGATAGATGAGATCATCGCATACCCAAGAAGCTGTGGCTGCCGCCTGACATTTCCCCTCCAGCGTACCAAGCAGGTTCCGTTTCTCTTGCTTAGAATGCTCTCAGAGGTGGTGGGTTCGATAGATTGCGTCTAGTTTGGCAATCGTTTCAGGATGAAACTCGTTGACGAGCAGTAAAATAGGTTTATCTGGCATCGTGAAATACTGTTTAAATCGCAAAAGCATTTGAGTGTATTACCATCGAAGCCCGTTTAGCAACCTGTCTGCAGTCGGCCCACTATTGCCATATCAAAGAATATTCCGTAAATTGAGCAGTCTGATATCCGATTCGGCTCGATTTAAATAGCAGGTGTGCGCAACTTCAACCATGAATTCACTTTCCGCCGTGTTCAAGTCACTTCCTTCGGTCGATAAAGTACTGCAATCGGTCACGCTCGCTGTAGTAATAGAGCGAGTTGGCCATGAGGGGGTAAAACTGGAAACGCGATTACAACTCGAACAATTGCGGCAAAAAATAACACAGCAGGATGAGGATTCGTTGAATTGGTTGTCATCTCCAGATTTCTTTGAGGATCTCTGCCGCAAGGTAAAATCAAAGGTAGAGGCAGAATTTTCCGGTTCGCTAATTCCGGTGTTCAATCTCACCGGAACGGTAGTGCATACCAATCTTGGTAGGGCATGCCTTCCCAGCGCAGCCGTGAATGCGATGACGATTGCTGCGACGCAAGCGACTAACCTCGAATTTGATCTGGCCACGGGAAAACGAGGTGACAGGGACTCGCATCTTGAAGAGAGTCTCTGTGCACTAACTGGAGCTGAAGCGGCAACAGTGGTTAATAATAATGCCGCAGCCGTGCTCCTGATGTTAAACACATTTTCCTCGCATAAAGAAGTATTGATCTCTCGCGGTGAACTGGTAGAAATCGGCGGTGCTTTTCGTATACCCGATGTGATGAAGAGCGCCAATTGCATTTTGAAGGAAGTAGGAACGACCAACCGGACTCATTTGCGAGACTATGAGTCCGCCATTAATAGTGAAACTGGGCTGATTATGAAGGTTCATACCAGTAACTATGAAATACGAGGATTCACTAACTCGGTGACCGAGTCTGATCTAAGTCAGTTAGCCCAGGAAAAGGGTATTCCTTTCGTGTCAGATTTAGGCAGTGGAACCTTAGTTGATTTAAAACAGTTTAATCTTCCCTATGAACCAACTGTGAGACAAACTATTGAGGCGGGTGTCGATGTCGTTTCATTCAGCGGCGACAAGCTGTTGGGTGGCCCCCAGGCAGGAATTGTTGTCGGGAAAAAGGAGCTTATACAACGCATCAAAAGCAACCCGCTCAAACGCGCCCTGCGTGTCGATAAGATAACTCTCGCCGCATTATCGGAAGTCATAAACCTGTATAAAGATCCACAGCGATTGACAGTGCGATTGCCGCTGTTGGCAGATCTCACGCGCCCACTGTCTGCAATAGAGGCCGTCGCGGTAAGCGTCCTACCCTTGGTACGAAATAGCTTGGCTGATAAGGCAGTGGTGGAGTCAGGTGCTTGTAAGAGTCAGATTGGCAGCGGTGCTTTGCCCTTGGACTTACTGGAGAGTCACGCATTGATAATTACACCGATTGCGGAAAAAGGTCATACTGATGCGGCCCTCAATCGCCTCGCTGCAAGCTTTCGTTCTCTGCCCAAACCAGTTATTGGGCGTATCAGTGATGGCAAATTGATCTTCGACCTTCGCTGTCTCCGCGACGTAGATGGATTTATAGAGCAACTGAGTTCGCTGCTACTGTAAATTTGAATACGTTTTCGCTGCAGAATTTTTATTGGCGTTGAGGCCAATAGTTCACTATCGGTTGATTCCAACTCCGAGCCTAAAGCTAACCAGTGAAAGCACTGCTGCTGCAAGCATAAGCACTAGTAGTGGATATACCGTGCCATTGAATATTACAGCGACGAATTGAGCGGCCACTGCAGAAAACGACATCTGCAAAAATCCTGTGAGACCTGAAGCGCTGCCGGCATATTGAGGGAACTCATTGATGGCCGCCGCCTGTGCGTTAGGCAGAGTAATTCCATTACCAAATACCGCCAGCGCGATCGGCGCGAATAAGGCAACGGGTTGATGAAAACCCAGCAGTTGTATTGCTATGGCTAAGCCGATGCCCAATACCGCAATGCTGGCACCGTAAGCAATCATCTTATCTAGGTCCAGGCTTCTGCCAAAATGTCTCGCTACATAGTTGCCGGACATAAATCCCAAAGGAATCATGATGAAATAATAGCCATACTCTGTGGGGGGGCGGTCCAAGACCGTGACCATTATCTCAGGCGCGGCTGAAATAAAACTGAAAAATACCACCGATACAAAGGTGACGCAGAACGCATAACCGCAGAAAGCGCGTGATCGAAACAATCGAGCGTACGTGAGCAGCATGGATTGAATGCCTTCAAATGGGGCTGGGTTGGTGAGGGTTTCTGGCATCTTGGCAATCACCAGCAGGAA
>JADFOC010000219.1 GCA_022563075.1 Pseudomonadota bacterium | reverse complement strand
TGAATTACGCACTCGTGATCGCGAGAGGAAGCTTATCAAAAAAATTGATAGTACCATGGAGGCTATCGCTCAAGACGATTATGGTTATTGTGAATCTTGCGGAATAGAGATAGGCATTCAGAGACTGGAAGCCCGGCCTACGGCGAATAAGTGTATCGATTGCAAAACCCTGGATGAGATCAAGGAAAAGCAGTTAGGTGCCTAAATTCTCGCGTCCATTATGCAAAATCAGCTCGTGACTGAAGTCAGCTGAGCCGCTCCAAATTCATTTTTCATATCGAGTAACTAACGAGAAATCAGCGGTTCTATTTTCCGCGTCACTCTACTACTCATGATGTCCAAGCCAAACCGCGACGACGAAATCCTCCCTTACGTTGGAAGATTCGCCCCCTCACCCACGGGTCCTCTGCACTTCGGTTCTCTAATTGCAGCGGTAGCAAGTTATCTTGATGCTAGAGCCAATGGGGGCCGTTGGTTAGTTAGGATGGAAGATCTTGATCCCCCCCGTGAAGCACCTGGGGCTGCTGAGCAAATATTGCAGCAATTGACCACGCTTGGCTTAGATTGGGATGGCGAAGTTCTTTATCAGAGCTCCCGCCTCGATGCCTATACAGAAGTTCTAGCGCGCTTACAAGAGGGCGGGTTCTGTTACAATTGCGATTGCACGCGATCACAAATCAAGGCGATGGGAGCGGTTTATAATGGGGCTTGTCGGCAGCGAATTACCCCACCACAGCAAGAATTTGCGATTCGACTTAAAACTGAATCGGTAAAGATTAACCTCGATGATTTCATACAGGGTCCCTACCAACAGAATGTTGGCATCGAAACTGGTGATTTTGTAGTTCGCCGAAAAGATAACTTATTCGCCTATCAACTCGCCGTTGTGGTGGATGATGAGTATCAGGGAATTACCCATGTCATTCGAGGATTCGATCTAATTGATTCATCACCCCGACAAATATTTTTGCAGCAAAGGCTTCAATACCACACACCCAGGTATGGGCATGTGCCAGTCATCGTGAACGAAATGGGGCAAAAACTCAGCAAACAGCATTTTGCCGCACCCATCGATCTGAAAAATGCGGCGCAGTTAATTCACCAAACACTGCAATTTCTAGGTCAATCACCTCCGCAGCCTACACAATTCGCCACTGCGCAGTCACAGTTGCAATGGGGCATAGAGAACTGGGATATACAGGCTGTACCGAAGTTAGCTAATATCCCGCAGGATAAATTGGAATAACGGAATTCGATTGTGTACATACCCCGTTCCATATTGATTCTTTTGGTCATTATCTATTTATTGTTTCTACTCAGTGTCGATTGGATCAATCAGCCAGATGGCGCCTGGTATCGACCTTTTATCATAGGTTTTCTAGTGGTGATGGTAGGCAGCTGGGCCCATCGAGAGCAAGATTCCGATGAATTATGAACTGACCACCCTGTTTGGCCTCGGTAGCGGCTACCTGCTGCTACTGTTCGGTATCGCATTCATCACAGATCGTGGCTGGATACCCGAGAGAATTGTACACCACCCGATAGTTTACGTGCTTTCCTTAGGGGTGTTCGCTAGCGTTTGGGCCTATTACACGTCTGTCGGCAATGCCCTCAGAGACGGCTACGGCTACCTGGCACATTCGATCGGAATATCACTGGCGTTCTTACTTTCTCCCCTGCTGCTCCGGCCCATCTTGGAGCTGACCCGAACTTACCAACTGAGTTCGCTGGCCGATTTGATGTCATTTCGTTATCGCTCTCCTTGGGTTGGCACTATCGTCACTCTGGTTACTCTAGTGGGGGTTACGCCACTCATTGCATTGCAAATCAGAGCGGTAGCCGACACTGCAGATATTCTGTCCCCAGCAGCACCGCAAGGTTCTCTGGCGTTTGTCTTTTGTATCATCATTACGCTATTTGCCATTCTTTTCGGAACTTCGGGGCGTGGCGGTCGCACGCGACATGCAGGGCTGGTGATGGCCATTGCCTTCGAATCTCTGGTTAAATTGCTCGCCTTTCTGGCTGTTGGTGCCTTCGCGATCTTCGGGGGATTCGGAGGAATTGATGGGATGAGCCAATGGCTACAGGAGCAACCGCAATTATTAACCAGCCTGAAGGAAACAAATTATTTCAGTTCATTTCATGTGATGGCGCTGTTGTTCTTCACCGCATCGGTAGCCATGCCCCATATGTTTTATGTCACCTTTAACGAGAATAATGGCCAACGGGCGTTAGCATACGCCAGTTGGGGTTTACCACTGTACTTCCTGTTAATTAGCCTACCAATACTTCCCATCCTCTGGGCCGGCCTGCAATCCGGCAGCAACATACAGGCCGACTATTTCCCACTTATTATTGGCGAAGAATATCAAGCACCGGTGTTTACCTTAATCGCGTACTTGGGAGGGCTCTCCGCGGCTAGTGGGTTGATTATTGTTATTACCCTGGCACTGTCGAATATGTGTTTGAATCATTTGATCCTGCCAATTTATCAACCAACTGCGCAGAACGACATTTATCTCTGGTTACTCTGGAAACGTCGAGTCCTAATCACCGCACTTATCTGGGCTGGTTTTCTGTTTCACTATTTACTGGAGGATCGCATTAGTATCCAAATAATAGGTACTGTCGCCTTTACCGCCTGTCTGCAGTTCTTGCCTGGCATAATTGCCATACTGTATTGGCCGCAGGCGAATAAAAAGGGATTTCTTGCAGGTCTTTCAGCCGGAGTTTTGATTTGGTTTGTGTTTCTCATGCTACCCATTTTTCTTGAAACCAATCCGCTTTCGTTAGTTTCAATAAATTGGCGCGAGATAGCAGCACTTTCTTTGATCGCCAATTGCATGTTGTTTGCCGCAGTCTCCCTGCGTAGTACTACCACTGACGAAGAACGCAATGCAGCTGATATTTGTGCCTTAGACACGATCCAGCGACGCAAACGCAGTGGTCTGGTGGCTAAATCTCCCGACGAATTCATCAAGAGTCTGAGCAAACCCCTGGGTAACAAGACGGCTACCCGGGAAGTCATGCAAGCGCTCAGGGATTTGGACCTGGTTATCGAGGAGCGCCAACCCTATGCACTGAAGCTACTACGGGGCAGGCTAGAGGCCAATCTTTCCGGGCTGCTTGGCCCTTCTATCGCCAGGGAACTGATGGATGGCTACTTGCCTTATAGTATCGTTTCCGGCCATGGTAGTTCTGACTTGGCGATGACTGAAAGTCGTATCGAAGCTTATCGAAGTAATTTGTCTGGTATGGCCGCTGACCTGGACAACCTGCGGCGATATCATCGGCAAATACTATTAGACCTACCCCTTGGTGTATGTTCTCTAAGCTTCGACAATGAAATTGTCATGTGGAATCACACACTTGAAGAATTCACAGGCATTAGTAGTGCAGACGTAGTCGGTTCGCAAGTCACCGACTTAGCCGAACCTTGGGTATCCCTGTTGCTCAATTTTATTGAAGAAGATGCGAATCATTCCTACAAGCACAATTTTGAATTGAATGGTCACAAGAAATCGGTAAATTTGCATAAGGCACTCATAGAAAAAACTGGTGAACAAGATGCAAGTCCTGAAGGTGTAATAATCTTACTGGAGGATATTACCGAGACAGAAATATTAGAAGCAGAGCTAAGCCACAGTGAGAGACTCGCCTCAATCGGTCGGCTGGCGGCAGGAGTAGCCCACGAAATCGGTAATCCTATAACTGGTATCGCATGCCTGGCACAAACCATACGCGACGAATATAAGGATGATGAGTTGCACAAGCTGGCCAAACAAATCATCGAACAAACTGATCGCACTTCAAAAATCTTGCAATCACTGGTTAATTTCGCCCACGCCGGTACCGGTAAAACTCAATACGAGAAAGAAGTAGTTTCTATAATAGACTGCTTCGCCGAAGCCGAGATTCTAATGTCGCTCGACCAGAAAAGTAAGATTTTACAATACCAGATTGATTGTGACCCAGCCGCGAAAATCCTTGGCGATTCCCAGCGGCTTCTGCAAGTGTTGGTCAATTTAATCAACAACGCCAGAGACGCCAGTCAAGCAAATAGCAAAATTTCACTGCAAGCGGAAATCGAAGACGATCAGGTAAGAATAGTAATTACCGATGAAGGGGTCGGTATCCCTGAAGCCATCAGAGATCGCATTTTCGACCCATTCTTCACCACCAAAGAGCCCGGTGAAGGCACGGGCTTGGGATTGTCCCTGGTATTTAGCATAGTTGAAGATTTAGACGGGGATATTGATATAATTAGCCCGGTAAACAAAATCAAGGGCACCGGCACACAAGTAATATTGCGGTTTCCCTGTTATCATGGCGAATCTGAAGCGGCCGTCGAAGACCCGGAGCAGATAACCAATACGTAACAATCTCATTAAGAAGTGTCATGACAGTAATGAATCAGGTTTTAGTAGTTGAAGACGAAGTAGTCATTCGCACCGCTTTAAAGCGCTTGCTTGAGCGCCACGAATATCGGGTCAGTGAAGCTGGCACGGTAAAAGAGTCACTTGAAAAATATGACATGGATGAGTTCGATGTAATAATCAGTGACCTGCGCTTACCTGGTGCACCTGGCACCGATCTCATTAAAGCAACCAAGACGCCTGTGCTAATAATGACCAGTTACTCGAGCATCCGTTCGGCGATTGATTCGATGAAAATGGGTGCGGTGGATTATATTGCGAAACCATTCGAACACAGTGAATTAATCGATTCTGTAGCCAAAATAATCCGTGAACATGCCACTTCTAAACATGCAGCTAAAGTGGCTGCTGATGCGTTAGAGCCTCCGGTATTTGGGATGATTGGCAATTGTCCACAGATGTTGGAACTATTCCGTCGCATTCGTAAAGTAGCACTTACCACTTCCACAGTGCTAATCAATGGCGAATCAGGTACCGGAAAAGAACTAGTGACTCGCGCTATCCATAATTTGAGCGACCGCCAAAAGCGGGAAATGATCTCCGTTAATTGCGCCGCCATACCGGAAAATTTGATTGAATCCGAACTATTCGGCCATGAAAAAGGCTCATTCACTGGGGCAACTGCAACTCGCACAGGTTTGATTGAAGCCGCAGACGGCAGTACACTTTTCTTAGATGAAATCGGAGAACTTCCACTTGAAGCCCAGGCGAGACTCCTACGGGTGTTGCAAGAAAACGAGATTCGAAAAGTTGGCTCGATTCAATCCAAGAAAGTCGATGTCCGATTAGTCGTTGCTACCCACCGTGATCTCAAGCAACTGGTGATTGATGGATATTTCCGGGAAGATCTCTATTACCGCATTAATGTCATGACCCTGTTGATTCCGCCGCTGCGAGACAGGGGTAACGATATTCTGGAGTTGGCTGATGCCATCCTGATTAAAACCTGCCAACGCTTAAAAACACCCATGCTCGAATTTAGCGATGCTGCCATTCGAGCTATCGCAAAATACCAATGGCCTGGAAATGTGCGAGAGCTAGAGAACGCAATTGA
>JADFOC010000218.1 GCA_022563075.1 Pseudomonadota bacterium | reverse complement strand
CACCGATGGGCCAATGCCCAAAGCATACAAAAATGTTCCCAGGCCAACGGTGCCGCCGAGCCACCAGCCTAAAAATACTACACCGATCTCAATCGATGTTCTAACCCAAGCGATGGGAAAATTGGTGACTCTCTGCATTCCCGTCATCAATCCGTCTCGCGGTCCTGGACCAAGATTGGCGATCAGGTAGAGTCCGCTGCCAATGCCAACTAACAGTATCCCCAACAGGCATTGTGCAATCTTGACGGCGTAGAATTCTGGTATCGGCAAATAAGCCAAGAAAAACTCGATCGCCGCAGAGATGATAATGGCGTTGAGCAGCGTACCCAGACCGGGTGTTTGTTTTAGTGGAATCCATAGCAGTAAAACCGCCACGCTAACCGCAAAATTAGCCCATCCGATACTCCAGCCGGTAATGTTCCCGATGCCCTGTGCAAACACAACCCAGGGACTCACCCCGGCGCCGGCCGCGACCAGCAGCGCTTCTCCCACCCCAAAAACAACTAAACCGAGACACAATATTGCCAGTGTCAGTAATCTCGGTTTGAAATTTAATGACCGGTCCGAGCTCCAAAATACAGCTGGAATCGCCTTGATTGATAAAAACTTCATGGATTAATTAATCGAAAACTAAATGGTAAATACTTCCAATAAACCGAGTTGCCACCGACCTGCTGCTAAAACTATTCCCACTCAATGGTGGCAGGAGGCTTGCTGGAAATGTCGTAGGCGACGCGAGAGACATCTGCAATTTCATTCATGATGCGGCTGGATATCGTCTCCAATAAATCCGGATCCAGTCTTGCCCAACGTGCGGTCATGAAATCGATGGTCTCAACTGCGCGCAGAGTAATCACATAAGAATAGCGGCGCGCATCACCCACCACGCCTACCGATTTGACCGGTAAGAATACGGCGAATGCCTGACTGACCTTGTTATAGCAATCGGCTTTATGCAACTCCTCCATGAAGATAGCATCTGCCAGACGCAAAATATCGCAGTATTCTTTCTTTACTTCACCCAAGACTCGCACACCCAGTCCTGGACCAGGAAACGGATGTCGATGCACCATATCGTAGGGCAGACCCAACTCGAGGCCAATCTTGCGTACTTCGTCTTTAAACAGTTCTCGCAATGGTTCAACCAATTCCATCTTCATGTCATCGGGTAAGCCAGCAACATTATGATGAGATTTAATCACATGAGCTTTACCAGTTTTGGAACCGGCAGACTCAATTACGTCCGGATAGATTGTGCCCTGTGCCAACCAATTTACGTCCTTTAACTTGGCGGCCTCTTGCTCGAAGATTTCGATGAAAGTATTGCCGATGATTTTTCTTTTCTGCTCTGGATCGGCAACACCTTCCAGCCTTGTTAGAAAACGGTCGGCAGCATTAACCCGGATAACCTTGACTCCCATGTTTTTGGCGAAGGTCGCCATCACTTGATCGCCTTCGTGTAAACGCAGTAATCCGTTATCGACAAAAACACAGGTCAGCTGATCTCAAATCGCTCTTTGTAAGAGTGCCGCAACCACTGAAGAATCGACTCCGCCCGACAGACCCAGCAGAACTTTATCCGCACCCACTCGCTCTCTCACAGTAGCGATGGCATCTTCGATAATACTGGCCGCAGTCCACAATGATTCGCAAGCGCAAATGTCTCGAACGAAGCGCTCCAGAATACGCTGCCCCTGTACGGTGTGCGTCACTTCTGGATGAAACTGGATGCCATATAAAGATTGTGCATCATTGCACATGGCTGCAATGGGCGCACTTTCAGTAGCCGCTATGACTCTGAATCCAGTTGGTAGTTCGACGATCTTATCACCATGACTCATCCAGACATCCAATTGCGGCTGTCCCGCTTCGGTTACCCGATCCTCAATCCCATCTAATAACTTATTGTTTGCCGACACATCCACCTGGGCGAAACCGAATTCAGATTTAGAGGAAGCTTCCACCTTGCCGCCGAATCGCTCGGCCATGGTCTGCATGCCGTAACAGATGCCAAGGATTGGTACGCCGAGATCGTACAGTGCATCGGCGGCTCGCGGTGACTCTGTTGTAGTGGCGGATTCGGGACCCCCAGAAAAAATGATCCCCTGAGGACTGAATTCTTCAAGGTATTGTGGGTTGACGTCATAGTCCCAGATTTCACAATAGACTCCTGACTCACGAACTCGTCGCGCAATCAGCTGGGTGTATTGAGAACCGAAATCCAGAATGAGAATTTTCTGGCTATGAATATTGGTGTCTGGCATTAATTACTTAGTTGAATAGCACGAATAATGAAAATGAGTCATTAGCGTAGCGTCTGCGAAAACGAATCCTAGTTGGATCGAGATCGCGCGCTACCTACGGTTAGTTGCCATTTACGAAACTCGATAATTAGGAGCTTCCTTGGTAATACTCACGTCGTGGACATGGGATTCGCGCATGCCCGACGCGGTAATCTTTATAAACTGAGTCTTGGTGCGCATCTGCTTGATGTCGGTACTGCCGGTATAGCCCATGCCGGACCGCAACCCTCCCATAAGTTGATGCACGATAGCCGACATCGGACCTTTATAAGGCACACGACCCTCGATCCCTTCTGGAACTAATTTCTCAGTACCCGATTCAATGTCTTGGAAATAGCGATCGCTGGATCCCTGAGAATGAGACATGGCACCTAACGAACCCATGCCCCGATAGGCCTTGTAACTTCTGCCTTGGTAGAGCTCGACTTCACCCGGAGCTTCTTCAGATCCGGCTAATAGACTTCCAACCATCACTACATGCGCGCCGGCGGCGATAACCTTGGCGATGTCGCCGGAGTAACGAATGCCACCATCGGAGATGATACAAACATCTGTTCCCTTGAGTGCTGCTACTACATTAGCCACCGCAGAGATTTGTGGAACACCAACCCCAGTCACGATTCGAGTGGTACAGATGGACCCTGGCCCAATGCCGACTTTGACCGCGTCTGCCCCTGCCTTAACCAGGGCTAAAGCCGCGTCGGCAGTGGCAATATTACCGCCTATTACCGAAATTTCAGGAAACCGACTCTTGATGGATTTGACCTGATCCAGCACTCCCTGGTGGTGACCGTGAGCAGTATCCACCACCACCACATCGACACCTGCCTCCACGATTGCACTGACTCTTTCAGTTGTTTCCGGGCTGGTGCCAACTGCCGCAGCCGATCGCAAGCGACCCAATTCATCTTTACAGGCATTGGGGAAGTCTTCTGATTTACGAATGTCTTTAAGAGTAATTAGTCCGCGCAATTCAAAGTCACCGTTCACCACCAAAATCTTTTCAATGCGATGACGGTGCAATAGCTCTTTCACTTCTTTGAGTTCGAAATCTTCGCCAACTGTTACCAGGCGATCTTTCGGTGTCATGATGGATTCGACGGTCGCATCTAGATTAACTTCAAACCGGACGTCGCGACTGGTTACGATACCAACCAATCCAGAGCTACCTATTACGGGCATCCCGGAAATATTGTTTTCCTTGGTTAGGGCTACCAAATCCCTGACGGTGGCGTCCACTGGAATCGTAATCGGATCTTTAACAACACCACTTTCATACTTTTTAACGAGGCGCACTTCACGCGCTTGTTTATCGATATTCATACTCTTGTGAATAACACCCAGTCCACCCTCCTGCGCCATGGCGATGGCGAGGCGTGATTCAGTCACTGTATCCATAGCCGAAGAAACCAATGGAATATTCAACGCGATAGCGGGCGTCAATTGGGATTCGAGGTTAACTGAATTGGGTAGAACGCTGGAGTGTGCAGGCAGGAGCAGAACATCATCAAATGTTAAAGCTTCCTCAGCAATACGTAACATAAGATTACCACTATCCGCAAAAACGAGATTATACAGAGTGTGCCCAGGCTTGTATAGATTTGACGGCGAGGTGGGAAATTTTAGATTGAATTAACATTTCTTAGCCTGGGATATTCGGGTGGTAGCGTTGCTAAACTCTTTCCGCCAAAGGTATCGTAAGAAATAGCGAAGTGTAAACAAAGCCTGCTCGGGAAATATCTTGTTATGCGCATAACCATGCAGTAGTACAAGACAGCGCCACCGCAGCGACAGCCGTCATCCAGTTAATACTGGTGCGTTTACAGAGAAATATTTCGTAGCCAGTTCAGCATAAATCTTCTCTGTGTCTGAGGAAACTCTGATAGGGCGAGATTATTATCATCGGCAGTGCCATCAGGCCCAATCCTAAATAAATGAATAATTCAGCGGCATCTGACTGCTGCATATCAGCTATCTGCGCGTCCAAAAAAGCCGCGGTAATTTGAAAACCAGTTATATCGGATAAAAAAAATTGGAACCAGCATGACCAGGTCCAGGCTAGATAGATCGAAAGCCTATCCTGTAAAGAGAGCGTACGACTCCGGGTGGAATGCGCTGACTAGACAGAACCGATAGTGGTTGCACTAAGAATAAAAGCGGGTATGTCTCGAGACGGTAATAATAATGCTTGCGGGGTCTTGGCAATTTCATCGATGCTGATTACCAGCACGGTAAAGGCGAAAGCCGCATCGACTAAGATATCGACGCGAGTCATGTTCTCGCCACCGAGAATTCGACCGTCATCGCGGCGACCGGAATCAAGCAAAGACTGGGCAGTTTATCCATGTAGTCTTGTTATGAAAATATCATTATTTTGTTAATCAAATTCAAGTTTGGCAATGGCGATTCCCTGTTCGCCTGCGACGGAGTATAGAAGGTAGATTTCACCGTCTTCTGCATAGATTGCCGGGTCCCGCAACTGGTTTACCGGTGCATCGATATAACCACGTCGCGAGGGCAGCATTTCCAGGTTAGCGCCTTCCCATGTCGTTGCCGGCCGCAACACCTCTATCGGGTCGGACTCGGTCCAATTCATCCAGTCGCCACTCAACTCGATAGTGGACAGGAAGATTCGCTCCGGCGCGTGCCCTGCCTGGGTCCAAAACACATGCAGCGTATTGTTCCGAATCAGCAACGCATTATGGCGCATGTTGTCATTGAAAAAGCGCGGGCCTGGCTGGAAATTCGTCAGGCCATCACGTGATCGATACATATAACCAGGCATGGAGAGGGCGTAATAATACTCTCCGTGTTCGATGACACGAAAATAGGGCCTGCCCAACACCTCGGGCGCGCCTCGAAAATTCAGCCCGTCTTTGGACCGAGCCAGTCTGGTCAACTGCCTGCCCGCATCACGACCATGGATATACATTATTATTTGCTGGTTCCGATCATCTACATGCACATCGGGTGAGGCGATGTGGGCATAGAGTATGCCGGAAGCGCCTTCCGCTAATGCGCACGGCGGGCAGGTACCCGGAAAATACGACTGATCTAACTGCAGAGAACCCGCTGCATGCATAGTCCAGGGGCCGGTTAATTCATCGGCATAGGCTAAGCGGATATAAGTGCCACGATGATCGGCGAAATACAGGTAGTACTTCCCCAGTGGATTAGCGATCCAGTCCGGCACCTTAATTAAGGAGGGACCTTGAATATTGGCCCCCATGCGGCCATCCATATGAGCAACGATGATC
>JADFOC010000217.1 GCA_022563075.1 Pseudomonadota bacterium | reverse complement strand
AATTTTCATGATCAGAATATTACCTGTCGCTCGATTTTCTTTATTGTCCAAGATCATAATTGTTCACTGATCTGCTACAAAGCATCGACCCTGGATCATATTTTCGCTGGTACAGCCCGCCTGGATCGGCAGACTTAAATGGGGGCGGCGGTAAGGTGTAACATTTTGCGCTAGAGCCGGTCTTAGTAGCAAGAAGATCAAAATCGTCCGATGCCATGCAAGATGTAAGACCCTTACTGTTGCAAACAGATTTTCCACCGAGGCAAGTTAGATACGCTACAAGTCAGCCTTGGTTACCTGTGTAATCTCAGTTGCACTCATTGCCACGTGAATGCAGGACCTACTCGGACTGAGCTGATGGATGCCGGTACTATTGATGTTGTAGTCGAGTACCTTGAGCGGAGCGAGATAAAAATCCTAGACCTGACCGGCGGATCGCCGGAAATGAATCCTGAATTCAGGCGATTGGTTGAACAGGCGCGACAGCTTGATGTCACTGTCATGGATCGTTGTAATCCAGCGATTTTGGTGGAACCAGGTTATGAATATCTAGCGGAGTTTTTCGCTGAAAACCAGCTGGTGGTTATCGCATCTCTTCCTTGTTACCAAGAACAGAACGTAGATCGTCAGCGAGGCAAAGGTGTTTACCGGAAGAGCATTGCTGGATTGTTGAAGCTGAATAATGTTGGATATGGCAAAAAAGGCCAAGAACTGGCGTTGAATCTTGTCTACAATCCTGACGATCCAATTCTTCCTCTGAAACAGGCTGCCCTGCAGGAAGACTACAAGCGTGAATTGTTTGATAACCACGGCATCGTTTTCAACGAGCTATATACGCTGGCCAATATGCCGATCAACCGATTTGGTGCCAGGCTTCTTGCTAAAAACGAATATTATGATTATATGGCTCTGTTGCGAAATTCTTTCTCAGCAGAAAACCTCGACACAGTAATGTGCCGGAATCTGATTAGCGTGGATTACCAGGGTTATGTATATGACTGTGATTTTAATCAGATGTTAGCGATGCCAGCATTACTTAACGACAAACCCAGATCTCATCTGGCAGATCTTATGTCTAGTAATATTGAAGGTTCGCTCGTGGCGATTGGAGAACATTGTTATGGTTGCACCGCAGGTCAGGGTAGTAGTTGTGGCAGCGCGCTTAACTGATGTCAATCTCAATTATCATTGCTGTGCTAAATGAAGTAGACCGCATTGGCGCGCTCTTTTTTGAGTCGCCTGGGCGATGTTTATAAGTCGTGTCTCCAGGTACGTTAGTACTCTACGTAACAAATGTGGTGTTTTTGGGTCTAATTCAATGACAGCTAGACATCGCAGTGGATATTTGAAAGTTGATAGATAATGTTCCGCCCAGGAAAGTGTGGATGATCGACCAGTCGGTAACATCAATCTCCAAGTAACTGGAGCCACACGCGGGGTGTTACTTTTTGCTCAATGGCTAATTAGCTCGCCTGTTATATTGGTATCAATTTCCGTCTCAATCTCAATAATCGCTTTTGCCGTTAGTTATTCGCTTGACCAGTGGCATTGGTTTCAACGGTTTGGAGCAATCTCCGTGAGTCTTGGCGCTATATTGAGTACTAGGCGACTCTTGCGGATTGGCATTCACGGAATGCTGATGGACAAAAATTATTTTGTGGCTCCACGACCTCAATCAGTGCATCTATCGGAAACTGATGTAGTCGAAACTCATTGTGACCTATTGTGTAGTTACTGGGGGTTTTGGGTTGTTGGGCTTGGGACACTAATCTGGGCTTTTGGTGATTTAGTAGGATGGTTTCTCTAAGTCAAGGAAGATTCTATATGACAAGGTTGTAAAGAAAGAGAAGATCGAATGTCTGCTGACTTCGCCGATGTTCGCAGGGGATGGTATTGCTCGCGATGATGATCCTCTGCAGTTTCTTTTTTGTTATCTACAATTGATTCTAATCAAGGTGGCTTGCTGCAGGTGGATTTATACTAAGATTTCGAACGTGCTCGAGGGCTTGGGTTAAAATGAAACCTGATATTGTTATCGTAGGTGGCGGACCGGCTGGACTAAGTTTTGCATGCTCTGTAGCAAAAGCAATAAATAAACTTCACGTTGTTCTTCTAGAGCGACAATCCTTGCCATCACTTTCTGATCCCGCGTTCGATGGTCGTGATATCGCACTGACTCACTTGTCAGTTCGAATCCTAAAGCAATTAGGTGTCTGGGCCCGTTTGCCCGTTGACAGCGTTTCTCCTATAAAAGAAGCGAAAGTGCTAAATGGCAATTCACCTTACAGCCTCAACTTTGACGCACGGGGAGAATCACTAGATGCCCTCGGTTATCTAGTATCGAACCATCACATTCGCAAGGCGCTATTCGACGAAGCACAAAATATTGACAATCTAGAAATTCTTGCGGATACGGTGGTTACATCCGTCACCACGAGCGAAACCAACGGCTCAGTTGTTGTGGCTGATGAACGAAATTTCGAGGCCTCTTTAGTTGTAGCTGCTGACAGCCGATTCTCAGAAACCCGCAGAATGCTCGGAATACCAGCACTAATGCAGGACTTTGGTCGCGCTTGCATTGTTTGCCGCATGGAACATGATGATCCTCACGATGGTGTTGCTTTTGAGTGCTTTCACTACGGCAGAACTTTGGCCATCTTACCTCTTAACGGAAATCAATCATCAATCGTCATTACAGCACCAATGACAGAACAACATTCCATTGTGGAAATGTCCCAGGCCCGATTTAACCTCGATGTTCAGATGCGTTTTGAAAGTAGACTCGGGGAGATGCGATTGGTTACAGAGCGATTCGCTTATCCGCTGGTTGGCGTGCATGCGCAAAAGTTCTTTGCTACCCGATTTGCCTTGATAGGTGATGCGGCAGTTGGCATGCATCCGGTAACGGCTCATGGATTCAATCTTGGTCTGAGCGGCCAGGAAATCCTGGCTAAAGAAGTGATTAAAGCCGTGCGTGAGGGAACTGACATCGGTGACTCTCGATTACTCAAACGCTTCGAACGCATGCACATGCGCACAACCAGACCCATTTATCACGGCACCAATGAAATCGTCAGAATGTTCACAGATGACCGCTTACCTGCCAAGTTGCTCCGAAATCTTACGTTACGTATGGTGAACAATTTTCCGCCGATCAAGCAGGTCATACGTCACAAACTTATCGAATCACGAAACCACAACAGTATTTTATCACCGTTATTCGGCCAGTTGTGATCACAGTACCCAACATGGGTGATAACAGGTACTAGCCCGTGTTCGAGTACTAGTTTCGTAACACTCAAACGGAAAATTCTTGTTAACGTAACCTTCTCGTGTAGCGTGATAAGACTACGATCTTGATCCAGGTCAATTTTTTTCTGTAGCCCGAATGATAGGTTAGTCCATCAATAAACATTTTGGGTAGAAATATGTCACTGTTCAAAACCAACATATCAGTATTGAAATTATTTACATTGATTTTTGGATTCATGTTGGTTTCCCAGCTGCAAGCTGAGCAGCGTGATGTAATGGAAGAAATTGTAGTTACTGGGTCTTACATCAAGGGCTCGCCAGAAGACGCTGCCTTGCCGGTTGATGTTATTACTCGAGCTGATCTTCAGGATGTCGGTGACCCAACTATTGTTGAAATGGTTCGAAACCTTGGCATCACCTCTGCAAATGTTGGCGAATCAAATCAGTTTGCGTCAATCGGTCAGGGGGCAGCTGGCATCGCTACCGTCAATCTGCGTGGCCTTGGGTCGGCGCGCACGATGGTGCTTATCAATGGTCGGCGGCAGGTAACGATACCTACTCGTGGAGTTGATATTAGCGCTATCCCCAGTTCGGCTATTGGTCGAGTCGAGGTACTAAAAGATGGTGCTGCGGCATTGTACGGCTCAGACGCCATTGGTGGTGTAGTTAATTTCATTACGCGATCAAACTTCGAGGGTCTGGAGTTTCATGCCGCAAATCAATCCATCGAGGACGCCGGTGACCAGGACATTAGTGTAATTTACGGCCTGGCGGGTAATAAGTGGCATTGGACAGTTGCAGCCGAGCATGAACATCGGGATGAACTGCGAGCCAGGGACAGGGACTGGGCCCTCGTGCCTTTCGGTCAAAATCCTCAGGGAGGCTGGTCGAGTATCGGCAACCCGGGGACATTTTTCCCTTCCGCTGCGCCAGGCGTGCTATTGGCAGGCGGAACACCGGATCCAAATTGTGATTCTCTAGGCGGCTCGTTTCAGGCAGGATTTTGCCGGTTTCGTTACACTTTTTTTGACAATCTGATTGAAGATACCGATAGCTACAAGCTATTCACTGAGTATAATTACGATATCAGTGAAGATGCTACAATGCACATTGAGGCACTGTATTCCAATGTAGATGTCCCTGAGTGGAAGACTTCTCCAGCGTATCCACCGCAATCATTGCTGGGTCCTGACCGCTTTATTGCGGCGAGTCATCCTGGTCTGATCGACATGAAGGCACAGAATCCCGGATTGTTCACCGATCTTTTCGGTGTTCCAGCGGCTTTCCAGGGAGCAACTATCTGGGGTCGTATGGTGGGTAGTGCTGGAATCCGCGGTGGCGGACCTGAAGAGGGGTCTCGAGAAGCTGACCAGTATCGATTCAGTATTGGGCTAAATGGCATCGCCTTTGATGAGCTTGGCTACGACTTCGCAATTACCTACTCTAATAGAGAGCGAACATCAGCAACCGCAGACATGTATGTGGAACGCATGGCGTTCGCATTTGATGGTCTCGGTGGCGTCGGGTGTGATCCGGCAACTGGAACACCTGGTGTTGGCCCTTGTGAATATTACAATCCCTTTTCAAATGCAATTGAAATATCGTCGATTAATGGAAAGGTAAATCCGCAGTTTAATCCTGCAGTTGCCAACTCGGATGCGTTATTGGACTGGCTAACGGATCGACTGGAATCAGAAGAAAGAAATGAACTGTTAGTGGTCGATCTGGTATTTAACGGCGAGACTGGCATTGACCTTGGTGGAGGCAATGTCAGTTGGGCCCTGGGTGCTCAATCCAGAAGAGAACGATTTCAGCTTGATCTGAATGACGTGACCAATCTCGACAAGAATCCTTGTCCATTCAACGATCCACAATCCATCGTGCTGGGTAATGTCAGTACACTCAATTGCGGAGATGGTGCAACAGGATTGTTTGCATTCTTGTCAGGTACAACAGAAGTAAGAAACAAACGTACCATCTATGGCCTATTTGGAGAGTTAGCAATACCTCTTTCGGATACTGTTGATATGCAGGCCGCGATTCGATACGAAGATTATGGTGGAAAAGTTGGCACTACTATTGATCCAAAACTAGCAGTTCGCTGGCAAGCCACCGATTGGTTAACGGTACGTGGTTCGGCATCGACGACATTCAGAGGTCCACCGCAGAGCCTGCTGAGTGGCCGTGGTACTGCGTTAGCATTTGTTGGAGCGGCACTTGCCTTTAAGGCCATCGACACCGTTGGTAATGCTAATCTTGTTCCAGAAGAAGCGACTACGATTAACTTCGGATTTATTGTTGATACCGGTAATTT